>CAYYNF010000204.1:0-4565 GCA_964472695.1 uncultured Flavobacteriaceae bacterium | reverse complement strand
AATATATTAATTTGAAATCTAAAAAAATACTACAGCCTTTTAAGGGGCTAAGATACTACTAAATAATATCAATTCTCCGCTTTGTAAAAATAATGTGCTACTTAAACTTATTTCCTCAATCAACAGGAACCAAAATATCAATTAAAAGAAACACGCTTCTCTTTACTCTTTTGCTATAAGTAGTATCTTTGCCTAAAAAAAACACATGCCACAGTCACTTCAAATACAAGTAAGCCCTAAAGAGGCTGCTATGCCTGATTTATTAAAACAAAAGCTAGCAAAGCTTAACGGAGTGCCACTTTCTGATATTTCTCATGTAGAAATCATAAAGAAGTCAATTGATGCACGTCAGCGTGCTATAAAGGTTAATTTGAAAGTGGATGTGTATGGGGTTAATGAGGTGTTTCAATCTCATGTAGCCTGTCTTCCTAATTACCCTGAGGTTACTAATGCAGAAGAAGTAATTATAGTAGGGGCGGGTCCTGCGGGGCTGTTTGCTGCCTTAAAATGTATAGAGTTAGGTATGAAACCCATTGTTGTCGAGCGAGGTAAAGACGTTCAGGCACGTCGTCGAGACCTTAAAGCTATTACAAGGGATCATCAGGTTGACGAGGATTCTAATTATTGTTTCGGAGAAGGGGGAGCAGGGACTTATAGTGATGGTAAGCTATACACTCGATCTAAAAAACGAGGAGATGTGCGTCGTATTCTAGAGTTGTTAGTTGCTTTTGGGGCTACACCTCAAATTAAAGTAGATGCTCATCCTCATATAGGAACAAATAAGCTACCTCAAATTATAGCACGCATTCGTGAAGAAATCAAAGCACATGGTGGTCAGGTATTATTTGAGACCAGAGTAGTAGATTTTGTAATTAAAGACAACGCTATCAAAGGGGTAGTGTTACAAGATGGTAGTACTTTGTCTGCGGCACATGTTATTTTAGCGACAGGTCATTCTGCAAGAGATATTTTTGAGTTACTTCATAAAAAACAGGTGTTTATTGAGGCTAAACCTTTTGCTTTAGGGGTGCGTGTGGAGCATTCGCAACAGCTAATAGATCAGATACAGTATAAGCGTAATCATAGAGGAGATTATTTGCCACCTTCACCATATAGTATCGTTAAGCAAGTTAATGGTAGGGGGATGTATTCATTTTGTATGTGTCCTGGTGGGGTAATTGCTCCTTGTGCCACACGTGCTGGGGAGGTAGTGACTAATGGTTGGTCACCTTCTAAAAGGGATCAGCCTACTTCTAATAGTGGTATTGTAGTTGAATTGCGTCTTGAAGATTTTAAAGATTTTCAGCAACATGGTCCTCTTGCAGGAATGTATTTTCAGTCGGCAATAGAACAAAATGCTTTTAAGTTGGCAGGAGGTACACAGCGAGTACCGGCACAGCGTCTTACTGATTTAGTAGAAGGCAGATTGTCCAATTCTCTTTATGAAACGTCTTATAAGCCAGGTTTAACCTCAGTAGATATGAAAGAGGTATTTCCTAGTTTTATTTATGATGTACTGAAGAAAGGCTTTCGAGATTTTGATAAAAGTATGAAAGGCTATCTTACCGAAGAAGCTATTGCTCATGCTCCAGAATCCCGAACTTCATCGCCTGTGCGTATTCCTAGAGAGCCTTATACATTGGAACACCCGCAAATCAAAGGCTTGTACCCTTGTGGTGAAGGAGCGGGTTATGCAGGAGGAATTATATCGGCAGCTATTGATGGTGAAAAATGTGCTGAAGCGATTTTTAATAGGGTACAGTCTTAATTTTATAGGCTTTCTTTTAAGTAGGTCAATTCTCTAATATTTTAATATTGCTACAATAAAGTCTTTATAATTGTATAAAAAAGACTATTTTTGATCTTTAAAAAAATCGGAATGTTGAGTTATAGAAAAAGTCAAAATAGCCAATTAACCTCTAATTCATATGTTATCATGATGTCTGAAACGACCACCCCTGTGGGGTTGTAATTTATTTTCCAAACATCGGTCTAAGACATTTTTCAAAATTAATTCAGTTAATATTTTTATATGAACGTTCTAAAATTCGGAGGCTCTTCTGTAGCCAATTCAGAATCTATAAATAAAGTTATCTCTATTGTTCAAAACGAAAGCCAATCAACACCTATTTACGTAGTAGTGTCTGCTTTAGGTGGAATTACTGATCTATTATTAAAGGCAGGTCAGTTGGCATCTCAGAACAATGATGAGTATAAAGAAATCTTACTTCGTATAGAAGAAAGACATATGCAGGTCGTAGAGGAGTTAATTCCTATAGATAAGCGTAGTGCGGTTATTAGTACCGTAAAAGAAAAACTAAATAGTTTAGAGGCTCTATGTGGAGGAGCAAGTTTACTTAGTGAATTGTCTGATAAGACAGCATCAGTAATTGCTAGTTACGGAGAGTTATTGTCTTCGTATATTATCGCTGAGGCTGCAAAGATACAAGGGGTTGATATTGCCTTAAAAGATTCAAGAGATCTTATTGTAACTACAGGTGGAGAAAATAAATTTAGTCTTAATTACGAAAAGACTTACGCAAATATTAATGCATTTCAATCGGAAAATGCTAATCAAGTAGTTATTTTTCCAGGTTTTGTAGCTCGTACAGAAAATGGCGAACCAACTACCTTGGGAAGAGGAGGGTCTGATTTTACAGCCTCTATACTTGCAGGAGCACTTAACGCAGATTTATTGGTGATTTGGACAGATGTAAGCGGTATGTTTACGGCAAACCCACGAATCGTAAAGCAGGCTAAACCAGTCGAGAAACTTTCATACCAAGAAGCTATGGAGTTGTCTCATTTTGGGGCTAAAGTAATCTATCCACCTACTATTCAGCCTGTATTACAAAAGCAAATTCCTATTAGAATTAAAAATACTTTTGCTCCTGATGAGCAAGGTACATTGATATCAAACAATGCTATTGATCCTATGCAAACAGTACGAGGTATTAGTCATATTGACAATGTGGCTGTGCTGACACTTCAAGGAAGTGGTATGGTGGGTATTCCAGGCTTTTCAAAGCGTTTGTTTGAAACTTTATTTTTAGAGAACATTAATGTTATCTTAATTACACAAGCTTCATCAGAGCATTCAATTTGTTTAGTAATAAACGAGAAAGATACTAAAAGAGCTAAAGCTGCTATCGATACGCATTTTGAGTTTGAAATTTCAAAGGAAAAGGTAGTGCCAACAATCGTAGAAACAGATGTGGCTATAGTGGCATTAGTAGGAGATAACATGAAAAACCACCAAGGGATTAGTGGTAAAATGTTCAGTACATTAGGTAAAAATAATATTAATATCAGGGCTATAGCTCAGGGTGCATCAGAAAAAAATATTTCAGTGGTAATAGCAAAAAAACACGTAGACCAAGCATTAAATAGTTTGCATGAAACTTTCTTCGAGGAAAATACAAAGCAACTTAATTTATTTGTGACAGGTGTAGGTAATGTAGGAGGGAAACTACTAGAGCAATTGAAACAACAAAAAGAGTACTTAAAAGTACATTTAGGTATAAGAATAAATGTTGTTGCCCTTTCTAATTCAAGAAAAATGGTATTCAATACAGAAGGACTCGATTTAGAGAATTGGGAACAAGCATTGGATAACGGAGAGGTAAGTTCACCTCAGATGTTTTTTGAAAGAATTAGTGAGTTGAATCTGCGTAATAGTATTTTTGTTGATAATACAGCAACTGATAAAATAGCAGAAATGTATAAGCATTATCTTGCTAATAGTATTGGTGTAGTTACTTGTAACAAAATTGCTTGTGCTGATGATTATGTGAATTACGCAGAATTAAAAATGTTATCAAGAAAGTACAATGCACCTTTCTTATTTGAAACGAATGTAGGGGCAGGATTACCAATTATTGATACGTTAAATAACTTAATTGCATCAGGAGATCGTGTTCAGAAAATTCAAGCCGTTCTTTCGGGGAGTTTAAATTTTGTGTTTAATTATTATAAGGAAGGGGAAACTTTCTTTGATATTGTGAAACAAGCACAAGAGCAAGGGTATACAGAACCAGATCCGAAAATTGATCTTAGTGGTATTGATGTAGCTCGTAAAATATTAATTTTAGCTAGAGAAAGCGGAAATCAAATAGAGTTGGCAGATATTACGAATAATGCTTTCTTGCCACAAGAAAGTTTAGATACTACTTCAGTACCAGACTTCTTTGAAAGCTTAAAAGCTAACGAAGCGCATTTTTCAAGTATCCTTAAAGAGGCTACAGACAAAGACTGTCGTTTAAAGTATGTAGCACAGTACGAAAATGGACAAGCCTCAGTAGGATTGCAACATATTCCATCAGACCATCCGTTCTACAATTTAGAGGGAAGTGATAATATCGTGTTATTCTATACAGATAGATATCCAGAGCAACCATTAATCGTAAAAGGAGCAGGAGCAGGAGCAGCTGTAACAGCTTCAGGAATTTTTGCTGATATAATTAGAATCGGAAAACAGTAATCGTTGATGAAATTTATAAAAGTATTTGCACCAGCTACTGTTGCTAATTTATCTTGTGGTTTTGATGTATTGGGGTGTTGTCTTC
>CAYYNF010000203.1:0-4571 GCA_964472695.1 uncultured Flavobacteriaceae bacterium | reverse complement strand
TGTAAATCATCTATATCTAAAGTTTTAATCTCAGGAATAACAAAATCAGCATTTTTATTTGTTTCTTCACATTTTTTAATTTGCTTTTCGCATAAATCTCTAGCAACTTCTGGGCTTATTTTATTTTGTAAGCAGTTTTGGATGATACCTTCTAAATCTGCAATTTCTTCCTCTACATGATTCAAATAAGAAGTGAGGGCGGTAAGATTCTCTTCATAGAATCGATATACCTGCTTGAGTTGTTTTTCAGGTAAATCATTTTCCTTTAATATTTCTAAGCCTTCTTTTAAGGTATTGATTCTTGTTTTAGTTAATTCTAATTGTTTTTTTGCGAGATTAGATATCAAGGCAAACTTGTTCAGAGAGGCACTTAACTCTTGAGGGTTTTCAGTATTTCTAAGATTTTCAAAGAATTTAGCTCTATAATTCCCCCATGTTTTATCACTTAAAAGTAGTGTTGCACGGGCATTATTATACGCCTTACTAAAGTTTAATATATCATTAGTAATCTTTTGATATTGTTCTTTATTAGTTTCTGGTAATCTGTTTATTTTCCCTTCTTTATAAATATCGAAATTAGTAGGTTTGTCCTTAAAACGTAACTTTGCCAATTCCAAAGTAATGTCATATTGTTCAGCTATAAAAGTGTAGTAAACGTCCTTGCGAAGTTGTTCAACTTCGTTCATGTCAATCTGGTCATTAGTATCGAAAGCTATTTGTAAGGATTGGTTTAGCTTATCGAGCTTTTCGTCTAAAGTATCTCCAGTAATTTGATCTTGCATCGATTGATCTAACAGTTCAAAAAAATAGGTACCTTGTTGAGTAATGTTTTGATAACTTGATTCTAATAATGATATCTTTTTCTGCATAAAATTCAGGATCTCTTCCAGTTGTTCTCTGTTTTGTGCATTTAAGTTTTCAACCTGATTTACAAGTTCTCTTAAGTGGGTGATAGCTACTTTTTGCTGACTATCCATAAACGAGATCACTTGTGAAGCAGGAGTTCCTAACAGAGTGTCTACTAAAGTTCGAAATGCTACAGTTTGTGATCTATCAAAAGTTCCATTTAACTCACCAGGTTGTTGTCTTAAATCTGAAGAAACTGATCTTTTTGGGATTTTTAGTTCTGTTTGCATCATTTCCTTTTGGTGTAAAGGTTGTGCTTGATGATAATAAGTAGTGAAGTTTTCTAAAATTTGAGTTAGTTTCTCAAATAGAGGTTGATTTCTATCAGAAAGGAAACTGTCTCTTGGGGTAGTAGTGTTCATTATATTTTTTTGTAAAAATACTAGTTACGAATATAATACGCTGTAATTATCTAGTTTTTTTAGTGGTTATAAATTAAAAAAATATATTTTTTTAAGTAATATAGTCTCGATATGTTAAAAAGGGGAGGGTGAGATTTTAAGTAATAGTAGTTTTTGGTCTTTTGTTTTGATTGCTAGAAACATATTTAGAAATTTGTGAATTTAGTAAAAGCTTTAGAAATGGATGAGCAAAATGACCTATCGAAACACTTAACAACCACTTTATCACTCCAAGAGGATATGTTCTTTTCAGACTTAAATAGTCGGATTCTTAATTTTATTACAGAAAATTTCATGAACTTTGATCGAGAAGCAATAGAGGAAGTATCAGATGAACTGAAAAAATCATACGGTATTAATATTAGAGATCCTAAGCTTGATAAAGAATATGGACTTATTACTATTACAAATATTTGTAGGTATATTTCTGAGAAACTTCAGGATACAGCAAGAGACGTAGAAAAAATGAGTCAATCATTACAGGAAATGGAAAAAGAAACAGGGGCATGTATAGAGGCGTCTACAGAAATAGGGAGGTCACTCTTACATAAGAAAAACGTAGTTGGTTTTTTAAATTCTATAGAGTTGCATTTTGAAACATGGCGACAGAGAGTAGCATTCCAAATAGAAAAAAGATCAAGAGAGCTGAAACCTTCTTTAAGTAGGCAACATAAATTCAGAAGATGATATAAATATACCAGATAAAGATTCTTCTTTATCTGGTATGTTTTATTCAAATAGGTTTGAAGATAAATAACGATCTCCTCTGTCGCAAATAATAGCGACAAGAACTCCCTCTTTAAGAGTTTCTGCTAGTTTTAGGGCAGCACATACAGAACCTCCTGAGCTCATTCCTGAAAATACCCCCTCTTCTTTGGCTAAACGCTTAGCCATAACTGTAGCTTCTTGTTGAGATACTTCAATTACTTGATCTACTTTAGAGGCATCAAAAATACGAGGTAAATATTCCTGAGGCCATTTTCGGATACCAGGAATGCTTGAGCCATCAGTAGGTTGTGCTCCTATAATCTGAATAGCTTTATTTTGTTCTTTAAGAAATGTAGACGTTCCCATAATAGTTCCTGTTGTTCCCATTGCGGAAACAAAATGGGTTATTCTTTGGTTTGTGTCACGCCATATTTCAGGTCCTGTGGTTTTGTAATGAGCTTTCCAGTTATCATCATTAGCAAATTGATTGAGCATTACATAACCTTCGTTGTCAACTTTTGAAGCAGCATAGTCTCTTGCACCTTCAATACCTGATTCTTTAGGGGTTAAAGTAACTTTAGCTCCGTAAGCACGCATAGTTTGGACGCGTTCTTTAGTTGCATTTTCGGGCATGACTAACTCTATATTTAAACCAAAAACACCTGCAATCATTGCTAATGCAATACCAGTATTTCCACTTGTGGCTTCTATTAGAGAAGTGTCTTTACTAATCTCTCTGCGCTCCAAAGCGGCTTTAATCATATTGTAAGCAGCTCTGTCTTTAACACTTCCTCCTGGATTATGTCCCTCTAACTTAAGATATAGGGTAACCTTAGGGTTTGAAATTAAATTTTTTGCTTCCACCAAAGGAGTGTTACCTATTAAGTCTAAAATACTATAAGACATTTGTGTTTTCTTTTATGGTTATTTGTTTGGTATTTGATATTACTGAATTAGCAGGTACTGATTTGGTGAGCCATACATTTCCGCCAATAATGCTATTAGCACCTATTACAGTGTTTCCTCCAAGTATTGTAGCGTTAGCATAAATAATAACATTATCTTCTACCGTTGGATGACGTTTACTTCCTTTAAGGTCTCTTGTAACATACTTAGCTCCTAAAGTTACCCCTTGATAAATTTTTACGTTATTTTTTATGATGACTGTTTCTCCAATGATTGTTCCTGTAGCGTGATCTATAAAAAAGGAATCACCTATTTGGGCTCCAGCATTAATTTCAGTGCCTGTAAGTCGATGTGCATATTCTGTCATTAACCGAGGTACTAAAGGGAAATTTACTTTATATAATTCATGACTAAATCTATATACTGCGATAGCAAAAAAACCAGGATATGCTAAATATATCTCTTCAATGGAGTTTGCAGCAGGGTCACTGTCTAAGAATGCTTTAGCATCTAATCGTAATTTGTTTAGAATTACAGGAAAAGTTTCCAAATATGCCTGCCAAACATCTATACATGATTTGTTTTTATCCCAACAAGCTAACTCAACTAACTCATCAAAAACGATTGCTAAATGGCTTAGGTTTCTCGATACAGAAGCTTCTACATCAAAAAGGGTTTCAAAAAGTAAGGATGTAAAATACTCTGTACGTTCTTTAAGACGAATAGGTAGGTTTAAATCTTTTTTTTGAGATTCAATCTGATGAATCACTTCGTTTATATGACTCATGATACTTATTTTCAGTTATACGATTCAAGACAAGAGAGATACCACAAAGAGATGAATATTCATCTCTTTGTAGTATTTTTAAAATTTAGGATTTTAAAGCTAAAATAGTTTGTGTTGGATTTTCAGCTTTAAAAACAGCACTTCCTGCTACAAGAACATCCGCTCCAGCATCTGAAAGTTGCTTTGCGTTAGCCGTTCCTACCCCTCCATCTACTTCTATTAATAGATTTGGATTATACTCATTGGCAAGTGACCTTAGTTCCTTTACTTTGTTGTAAGTGTTTTCAATAAACTTCTGACCACCAAAACCTGGATTTACACTCATAATACATACCAAATCAATATCAGCTAAAATATCTTTCAATACAGAAACGTTGGTATGAGGATTAAGTGCCACTCCTGCTTTTATTCCGTATGATTTAATTAGTTGGATACTTCTATGTAAATGGGTACAAGCTTCAAAATGAACAGAAATAACTGCTGCACCTAAATCAACAAACTGTTTAATATAACGATCAGGATCTACGATCATTAAATGCATATCAATAGGTTTGTTAGCATGTTTTTGGATAGCCTCTAATACTGGCATTCCGTAAGAAATATTAGGAACGAAAACTCCGTCCATTACATCAATATGAAACCAATCAGCTTCACTTTTGTTAATCATTTCAATATCTCTTTGCAAATTTCCGAAATCAGCTGCAAGAACTGAAGGAGCTATTTTAGGGGATGACATAATATTTTATTTTTATATCAAAAGTAACTATTAATAATTGATGTAGGAAACAAGGACAATAAATTTATAAATATTAGAGGTTATCACGAATAATTTCGTAAACAATTATTCTGCGTATAAATTATTC
>CAYYNF010000202.1:0-4571 GCA_964472695.1 uncultured Flavobacteriaceae bacterium | reverse complement strand
TTATTTAATCATTATATTGAATTGCAGGGAGATATTCAAACTAAAAAGAACTTAACGATTACCCCAGAATTTTCAGGAATTTTACAACAGGTATTGGTTCGCGAAGGGCAATATGTGAAAAAAGGACAAGTAATAGCAGTTATAAACGATAGCGGATTGAAGCAACAGCTTTCTCAAATGCAAATTCAAGCCGATTTGGCAAAAACTACTTTTGAGAAACAAGAGCGACTATGGTCTCAAAATATTGGTAGTGAAATACAATATTTACAAGCAAAAGCGAGTTACGAAGCACAGTCAGAAGCGGTATCTAAGTTAGAAACTACTTTGGAAAAAACGCAGGTAAAAGCTCCTTTTAGCGGTACTATCGATGAGATTATCACAGAACAAGGAAATCTTGTAGGGGCAGGTGCTTCTCCGCTATTCCGCATTATTAATCTGAGTCGTATGTATGTAGATGTAAGTGTTCCTGAAACTTATATTTCAACTATTAAAAAGGGAACACCTGTAGTGGTAGATGTATCTACATTGGGTAAAAGCTTGAATACGAAAATTTATAATGTTAATAGTGTTATTAACCCAGCGAACCGTACGTATGGTGCTGAGGTTTTATTGAATAACCCTAATAATATATATAAGCCGAATCTTACTGCAAAGGTGAAAGTGAATGATTACAGTAATACTTCGGCATTGTTAATTCCTCAGAATTTGATATCAGAAAATGCTAATGGAGAGCAATATGTTTATACGGTTTCTAAAAAAGGAAAGAATACTATAGCTATTCAAAAAATTGTGAAGACAGGACTATCTCAGGAAGGTTTTGTTGAGGTCTTATCGGGTATTCAAGCAGGTGATCTTGTGATTCAGGAAGGTGCGAGAAGTGTAAGAGATCAACAGGAAGTACAACTACTAAATCAATAGATAATGAGTACTCAAAAGAAAATAGAAAAAGAGTTTGGTCTAGCCTCATGGGCAATTGATAACAAAATTATCATTTATGTATTGATGTTCTTATTCCTGGTGTTGGGACTATCGTCATACTTTGGAATGGCACGTGAAAATTTCCCTGAAATTAAAGATACTAAGGTGTACGTAAATGCAATATATCCAGGGAATACCGCTGAAGATATTGAAAAATTGATTACTACCCCGCTGGAAGATCGATTAAAAAACAGTAGTAACTTAACTAAAATTACTTCTACGTCTCAACAGGATTATGCTACTTTGGTATTACAATTTGATGAAGGTATTACCATAAGTCAGGCAAAGCAAAATGTAAAAGATGAAGTAGATAAAGAGACAGCTCTAGAGGATTGGCCTACTTTTAATGGAGCTAAAGTGACTCCTAGTGTTTTTGATATTAGTATTTCAGAAGAGACACCGATTTTAAATATT
This sequence comes from uncultured Flavobacteriaceae bacterium, assembly GCA_964472695.1. GTDB lineage: Bacteria > Bacteroidota > Bacteroidia > Flavobacteriales > Flavobacteriaceae > Aquimarina. Next base: position 3,179 of record CAYYNF010000202.1, on the reverse strand, counting down.
AATATTCAAGGAGATTATCCAGTAGATAAGCTGAAGGAATATGGAGAATATCTTGAAAAGGAAATAGAAAATTTTGAAGAAATCAAGCAAGTTGATATCAGAGGAGCACAGGATAAAGAAGTTGAAATTGCAGTAGACATTTATAAAATGATGGCTTTGAGTGTTAGTTTTGATGATATTCTTAATGCTATTCGAAATGGAAACATGACCTTGTCTGCAGGAAATATAATTAGTGGCGGACAGCAACGTACACTTCGTGTAATAGGTGAAATTACGAATCCACAACAGTTAGGTGACTTTGTGATAAAGAACGTAAGAGCTCCTATTTATTTAAAAGATGTAGCTGAATTAAAGTTCAGAGACCAAGATCCTACTACCTATGCTCGTGAGTACGGTAAGAGCGTGGTAATGCTTGATGTAAAGAAACGATCAGGTAAAAATATGGTAAATGCTGCCAACAAAATTAGAACTCTTGTTCAAGAAACTCAGGAAAATGTGTTTCCTAAAGACTTAAAAGTAACTATTGCTAATGACCAGTCCGAAAAGACAATTAACCAAGTTGATGACTTAGTAAATAATATCATTTTCGGAATTATTCTGGTAGTAGGGGTATTAATGTTCTTCTTAGGGTTCCGTAACGCACTTTTTGTAGGTTTTGCTATTCCTATGTCAATGTTTATGTCATTTATGATTTTAGATGCTATGGGGTATACCATGAATACTATGATTCTGTTTGGTTTAATCATGGGGTTAGGAATGCTTGTAGATAACGGAATTGTTGTAGTCGAAAATGTCTACCGACTTATGGAAGAAGAAGGAATGAGTCGTATTGAAGCTGCCAAAAAAGGTATCGGAGAAATTGCTTTCCCTATCATTATTTCAACGCTTACTACGGTAGCAGCTTTTGTGCCTTTGGGTATGTGGCCTGGAGTTATGGGACAATTTATGATCTATTTCCCGATTACACTTTCGGTAGTGTTAGGGTCTTCTTTATTCGTGGCAATTTTTATTAACTCGATGTTGGTATCTCAGCTTATGAGTACTGAAGAAAAGCAACTTTCCATAAAGAGTTTGGTTATTTTATCGGCAATATTGATTCCAATAGGAGTAATCATTTTGAAGAGTGATACCGAGGTACGTGCTTTAGGAAGTTTAATGATCGTAACTGCTATTTTATTTTGGTTGTATAGATTCATTATAAAGAAACTAGCCAACGGATTTCAAAATGTTATTTTGGTTTGGTTAGAGAATGTATATAAGAAGTTTGTAAGTTTTGCATTAAGCCGTTTCTGGCCTATTGTGTTTACGGTTTTTATTTTTGGAATGCTTATTTTCTCGTTTAAGAGTTTTGGAGAATCTATAGCAAGTAATCGTACAAAAATTGAATTCTTTCCTGATAATAAACCTAATCAAATTGTAGTCTATATAGAGTATCCTCAGGGTACTGATATTTCCAAGACCAATGCATTAACAAAGCAAATTGAGCAACGTGTATCGAAAGTGATCAATAGTGCAGAATATATCGTTGATGGTGAAAATGTCCTTGTAGAGTCTATGGTTTCACAGGTAGGGCAAGGAGCAGGTAATCCACAAACTGATGGAGGATCTGCTGCTGAAATGCCACACAGGGGGAAAATTACAGCAACTATGCGTGAGTATAAATATCGTCAGGGAAGAGACTCAGAGCAATTGCGTACTGCTATTCAAGCTAATTTAAAAGGGATTTATCCAGGAGTAAGCATTAGCGTTGAGAAAGACCCTGTAGGACCTCCTGCAGGATCTCCTATCAACATAGAACTTATTGGTGATGACTATGAGTTACTGATTAAGACTGCAGAACAAATGAAGACGTTTATCAATACTAAAAATATTGATGGTATCGAAGAATTGAAAATTGATGTAAATAAAGATAAACCTTCAATGGAAATTCTAGTTGACCGTAAAAAAGCAGGAGAATTAGGTGTAGCCGTAGGTCAGGTAGGTATGCAGTTACGTCGCTCTATATTTGGTCAGAAGGCAGGAGTTTACAAATTAGACGGAGAGAACTACGATATTAATGTACGTTTTAATGAAGAAAACAGGTACGATCAGGCTGCATTGATGAACCAGAAGATTACTTTCAGGGACATGGCCACAGGACGACTGAAAGAGTTACCTATTACGGCATTTACTACTACAAAAAATACAGCTTCGTATAGTGCTATAAAACACAAAGCAGCACAGCGTGTAGTAACCGTATATTCAGGATTACAGCCAGGCTTTACTGATGCAGGGGCAATTGTAGCTCAGATAGAAGCTGAAATGCAGAACTTCGAAAAGCCAAAGAATATTAAGTTTGATTTTACAGGTCAGATCGAGGAACAAAAGAAGCAGTCTGAGTTTTTAGGGGGTGCTTTCTTTGCAGGGCTGGGTTTGATTTTCTTTATTCTCATATTTCAGTTTAGTTCTATTTCAAAACCTACTATTATCATGATTGCTATATTCTTAAGTCTGATTGGTGTTTTTGGAGGACTCGTGTTTACAGGGGCTCCATTTGTAATTATGATGACGATGATGGGAATTATTTCATTAGCAGGTATTGTGGTAAATAATGGGGTAGTATTATTAGATTATACACAACTATTAATTGATAGAAAGACCGTTGCTCAGGATTTAGAAATAGGCACTTTATTACCAAAAGAGCAAGTAAGTGAAGCACTTGTAGAGGCTGGTCGAGCACGTTTACGTCCTGTATTGCTTACTGCAATCACAACTGTATTGGGGTTAATTCCTTTAGCATACGGAGTGAATATTGACTTTTTCTCATTATTTGCTACAGGAGATCCAAAAATTTACATTGGAGGGGATAATGTGATCTTTTGGGGGCCACTCGCTAAAACAGTGATCTATGGACTGGTGGTAGCGACTTTCTTAACATTGGTAATTGTACCTGTACTATTTTATCTGGTGCATCGTATGCGTTTAGGAATACAGGCGTTAGCTAAAAGGTAAAAGAGTAGAGCTCTATAAATATTATGAAAAACACTTTTAAGTCTAGACTTAAAAGTGTTTTTTGATGTTATTCGTTTATGATAAATATTTTTATAAACTAAATTTTTGTATTATTGGATGAACTAGATTTTTTTCAATATTCGTAGTGTATGTTCTTGATTCAGATTTTTTTTTATTCAGACTTAACC
>CAYYNF010000201.1:2566-4603 GCA_964472695.1 uncultured Flavobacteriaceae bacterium | reverse complement strand
AAAATTTAGCTTCACGAACATCACTTTCCTTCTTTGTAGGTGCTCCCAAATGCTGGTCAGAAGCAAAATAAACTTTCTTACCTTTTTCTATCTCAATATTCATCAGATAAACTTAGATATTATCACTAGCAAACCACTCTGCATAAGAGGTTTCTGTTTCTTGAAGTTTCAAAGCAAATAAGCTAACATAGCTTGGTAATTTTTGACTGATTATTCCTGCAAAATCAACAAGCATATTCTCTGTAGTAGGTTGGTAATCGGTAAGAATAACCTTCATACCTGCTTCTTGTAAACTTTCTGCAAGTTTAATATGTGGCGTATTTTTATTGAAAACACACGCATGATCGAACACGTCTACAATTTCATTATTTACGATTTTCTTTAAATCCCCAAAATCAATCACCATACCATTTTTAGGGTTATCCTGATCATCAATAGGGCTACCTATCACTGTAACACTAAGCTTATAACTATGTCCGTGAATATTTTTACACTTACCATCATAATTATGTAATGCATGCCCTGTTTCAAAAGTGAAATCTTTAGTAATTCTGATATTTTTCTTCATGTTTTCCTAAAACTTTATTTTCTGAATTTTGCTAATGCTTTTTGTGTTTCTTCAGACAATACTAATTGACCTGAAAGTTTAGCACGTTCAATTAATAAATCATCCCAGTGCTCAGTACCTTCCCAAAAACCCTGTTTTAAAGCTTTAAGAGATTCTTGATTGTAACCAGAAAGTTTATTTACGAGTATGTTAATAGCTTCATCCATAGCCTCGATACTTGGATAAACCTCACTAAAAAGTCCATATTGTTTAGCCCATTCAGCATTACGCCAGTTAGTAGCATCAATACTAAGTTGTGAAGTCGCTGCTAACCCCATCTTACGCCTTAATGTAGGTTCGATAACGAAAGGTCCAATACCAATACTAATTTCACTCAATTTAACGGCAGATTCCTGAGTAGCAAAAGTGTAATCGCAGGCACCTATTAAGCCTACTCCACCACCAACAGCTTTTCCTTGAATACGTCCTATTACAAGTTTAGAGCTTTTGCGAATAGCATTGATTATATGAGCAAATCCCGAGAAGAATGCTAGACCCTCAGCTTCATTCTGAATGGCAATAAGTTCATTAAGTGCTGCTCCCGCACAGAAAGCACGTGTGCCCTCCGATTGAAATAAAATTACACGAACATTATCATCCGAAGATAATTGATTAAACGCATCAGCAATCTTCCTGAGTAGAATCGAAGGTAAAGAATTACTATTAGGATGTCCAAAAGTAATAACACCTACACCATCATTAATTTCTAAAGACAGATTTCCATTTTCCATATCACAAATGTACTATAATAGAAGGGGTTCAGATATTGAGAATATCAACACAACAAATATAATTCGTTTAGTTCTTAATGATCAAATATGCTTTTAAATACCCATCATATTTCGACTACAAATATATAACCTCTTAGATTATCTGATGTATCTATACGGAATTTTAATCGTAGCTTACACAGGTAATTCGTATAGTGCACTTAAGAAATGATCTTTTTTAACCTGTTTTATGCTACTTACATTGAAATCTATCGTTACTTAATTTAAAAGAACAGTATATTAGCAGAAAAATTTTTAATAAAACAATGAGTAAACTCTTAATTGTAGGAACAGTAGCTTTCGATGCTATAGAGACCCCTTTCGGGAAAACAGATAAAATATTAGGTGGAGCAGGAACATACATTGGACTTTCGGCTGCCAACTTTGATGTACCAATGTCTATCGTCTCTGTGGTAGGTGAAGATTTTCCACAAGAGCATATCGATTTATTGTCAAATAGAAACATCGACCTCGAAGGTTTAGAAATTGTAAAAGGTGGAAAAACTTTCTTTTGGAGCGGTAAGTACCATAATGACATGAATTCTAGAGATACGCTAGAAACACAGTTAAACGTTTTAGAAAATTTTTCACCGAAAGTTCCACAAAGCTTTAAGGACGCAGCAGTAGTTATGCTAGGAAATTTACATCCGCTTGTACAGC
>CAYYNF010000201.1:0-2556 GCA_964472695.1 uncultured Flavobacteriaceae bacterium | reverse complement strand
GTTTTAGATACCATGAACTTTTGGATGGATATCGCCTTAGACGACCTTAAAAAAGTTATTGCTAAAGTAGATGTGATTACAATTAACGACGAAGAAGCTCGTCAACTGAGTGGAGAATACTCTTTAGTGAAGGCAGCTCGTATTATTTCTGAAATGGGACCAAAATATGTGGTAATTAAAAAAGGGGAACACGGAGCTCTTTTATTCCATGGAGATGATATGTTTTTTGCACCAGCACTTCCTTTAGAGGAGGTTTTTGATCCAACGGGAGCAGGAGATACTTTCGCAGGTGGATTTACAGGGTACTTAGCAAGTACTGGTGATTACAGCTATGAAAACCTAAAAAGTGCCATTATCTACGGATCTAATTTAGCTTCTTTTTGTGTAGAGAAGTTCGGTACTGCACGTATGGAAAGCTTAACTAAAGCTGAGATTGCAAATCGACTTAAACAATTCGAAGAATTAACAAAATTTAAAATAGACTTACCATAAACCCTACTACTTCATTATACTATACCAAATTTAAGATACACTAATTTACTATGAGTGACGCTTTAAAACACGAATGTGGAATTGCTTTTTTGAGACTAAAAAAACCTCTTGAATATTACAAAGAAAAATACGGTTCAGCATTTTACGGAGTGAACAAAATGTATTTAATGATGGAAAAACAGCACAACAGAGGACAAGACGGTGCTGGTTTTGCAAGTATTAAATTAAATATGAAACCTGGTGAACGCTATATCAGCCGTGTACGTTCTAATCAGTCAGCACCTATTCAAGATATCTTCAAAAAAATTAATGATAGCATTAATAAAGAAGTGACTGAAAATCCTGAAAAAATGGATGATATTGATTGGGTTAAGAAAAATGTACCTTATATAGGTGAATCTTTCTTAGGACACGTCCGCTATGGTACTCATGGTAAAAATAGTATCGAAAGTGTACACCCATTTTTACGCCAAAATAACTGGATGCACCGTAACCTGATTGTAGCAGGTAACTTTAACATGACCAATAATAAAGAGCTTTTTGAACGTTTGATTAGCCTTGGTCAGCATCCTAAAGATAACGTAGATACCATTACTGTAATGGAAAAAATAGGACACTTTTTAGATAACGAAGTGTCTAAACTATATAAAAAGCTTAAGAAAGAAGGCTACTCTAAAAAAGAAGCTTCTCCTGAAATTGCTAAACGTTTGAACGTTGCTAAAATCCTAAAAAAATCTTCTAAAAGATGGGATGGTGGATATACAATGTGTGGAATGTTTGGTCACGGAGATGCCTTCATCCTTAGGGATCCTGCTGGAATTCGCCCTGCTTACTACTACGAAGACGACGAAATTATTGCTGTAGCTTCAGAGCGACCTGTAATCCAAACGGTTTTCAACGTATCTTCAGACAACGTAGTAGAACTTGATCCAGGAGCTGCACTTATTATAAAACAAGACGGTTCTTCTGGAGTAACACAAATCAATGAGCCTTTGGAGCGTAAAGCTTGTTCTTTTGAGCGTATTTATTTCTCTAGAGGTAGTGACTACGAAATTTACCAAGAGCGTAAAGACCTTGGGAAGCTTATCATGCCACAGGTATTAGAGGAGATCGACCACGATACAAAAAACTCGGTATTCTCTTTTATTCCTAACACTGCTGAAACTTCTTTCTACGGAATGGTAGAGGCTGCAAACGATGAGCTAAACAAACAAAAAGAAGAAGCTATCTTAGCGGAAAAGGAAACACTTAGTAATGAGCGTATCCACGAAATTCTTTCTCCGAAAATTCGTACTGAAAAAATTGCTATTAAGGATGCCAAACTACGTACTTTCATTACCGAAGACAGTAGCCGTGACGACCTTGTAGCACACGTATACGACGTAACTTACGGTGTTGTAAAACCTGAAGATAACTTGGTAATCATTGATGATAGTATCGTACGTGGTACAACTTTAAAGAAAAGTATCATCAAGATGATGGATCGTTTAAGTCCTAAAAAGATTGTAGTAGTTTCATCGGCACCACAAATCCGTTTCCCTGACTGTTATGGAATTGATATGGCAAACCTTGAAGGTTTAATCGCTTTTAGAGCTACCCTGGAGTTACTAAAAGATAACGGAAACTATGGTTTAGTAGAAGAAGTTTACGACAAATGTAAAGCACAAGCACACCTTCCTGATGCGGAGATTGTAAACTATGTAAACGAGATTTACGACGGTTTCTCTGATCAAGAAATTAGTGACAAAATCGCTGAACTATTAACAGAGGAATCAGTAAAGTCTGAAGTAAAAGTAATTTACCAAAGTGTAGAAAACCTTCACAAAGCTTGTCCTAAAAACCTAGGGGACTGGTATTTTACAGGAGATTATCCTACAGCAGGAGGTAACCGTGTAGTGAACCGTGCGTTTATCAACTTCTACGAAGGTATTAACGAAAGGGCTTACTAAACTTTTGTTTTTTCATAATATAATGAACGCCTCCTTTTTTGATGAAAAGGGAGGCGTTTATTATATTAATGAGATATATTATTATCTGAATACATTCACCGTTCCTTTGAATTCT
>CAYYNF010000200.1:0-4631 GCA_964472695.1 uncultured Flavobacteriaceae bacterium | reverse complement strand
CATAAATTCTAATATAATATTATTGAAAAGTGTATGACTATTTGATATTTATATGAAAATATAAAATAGAACTATCGTATCTTTACCTTAACCAATTGAAGACAATTATATGGCATATGCCATATAATTGTCTTCAATTTGGTACAACTATAGTTTACAGATGTTTTACTCATAGTTAAAAAGACGACTGCATCCTTCAAAACTATATACTTAAAATCTAAACAACCTCTTCTCCTATAGACAGCTGCACATAACTGTGTAAGTTTATTTCAATTAGTTAAAGAAAACTGATTTATAATTTTTTGTAAATCAATTTCAAAAAAATAAGAATCGTACATTACGTATTATGCCTAGAATAACAAGAGAAACCCCCAATTTAGAAGAGATAAATGCCTTCATAGCAGAAATGGACAAGTATATACATTTAATCTCCTTTGCTTTAAAAAAAGGGAGAATAGATAGTTCTTTCAGTACCTCATTAATTGATTTAACGAAGGGAATTCAGGAATTAGCTGAAATTTCTACCAATGAAAGAACGAACAGTGAAACTATTTCACAACTATTTGAGGAAGTCCAGCAAAAAACTTCTAAAGTCTTTGAAGAGTTAAGTATAAATGGGAACTTCAATGTGAGAGATAAGTTTGCTATGGAAGTGATGCTTGACGAAGCAGAAGACGAAGAAGTAGAAAGCGATATAACATCGAGTACATCCTCATATATGGATATGACTCCACACGAAGAATTGGACGAACTCATACCTCAACCTCACAACTTCGATTTTGAAGACCCCAATTGGCTTCCTATAGGTGATCATGATCTTTGGATTGAGCGATGGGTCGAAAAACGTATTAACAATGAAAATCCCTACTATGAAGCCATAACTTTAGTTGCAAGATGTATAGACCACAGTGATAGCTATGAACTTATAGATACTCGCGACCCCGAAAGCCTCATTAGAAACTGGTCTTCAGAAACGCCATTATCTAAAGAGAAGATAGAACAGAGAGAAAGAGAAAGAGAAGAAAAGGCAAAAACACAAGAGGAAAGCGATAGACAGCTTGGGGAAAATAGTTTCGAAAAGAGAAATCAGACGCTTAGAGAAACTATGAAAGTATCTAGAAATATAGAATGGAAAGGAGCTGTAATAAGACGACGTTTGATGAGTCCTTTTACTAAAGCAAAAGACAACTTATCCAGAGCACTAAGAACTAACACTCCTAAAGAAAAACCTATTTCAGAAGATCTGTGTAGCAAAGTTTCCGAAATACTCACATACCTTTCGAATACTAAAGAAACTGGCAAAATACGCGAAAATTTATTCTTATTCGCTGAAGATCATAATGCTTTAAAAGATTTTGATACTGACGAAGACCTTGAAAATTATATTAATCAGGAGCTTCAAGCTATTAAACACATGCTAAACAGTATACTTAAAGAACATTCTGAAATGGATTCAATATATAATAGTGATCCTTACAGAGCAGACCTCCTTTTTAACAACATTGCCAGCCGTCTTACTTTTGCAATAGACCGCCTAAGTGAACTCGAACAATTTACAGATCAATACACTATATCCCTCAATGCTAAGAAAAATATTGCACTTTCTAGAGCCAGTATTATGACATATAAATGCGATATCTTAAAAAGGAAATTACAACGAGATATCAGGAAACCTAATATTAACCGTATCAGAAAACATAAAATTTACGAAAAACTAAAACACATACAACTCCTTGAAAATAGTTTATCATCCTTCACTAAAAAAAGAGGAAATGTCCCTGCCCCTAATCGTTTAATCTATTTTTATGAAACTTACTGCCGAATACAAAGCCCTTTCCTTCTAAAAAAAATGCACAAACACCACCGAGATAAGCTAGATAAACTACTAGCTTTATGTCCTGAAGGAACTAACTTATACAAAGAAATTTTAAGGAAAAGACTAAACTTATCCTGGAAAATAGAACGATTTGACGTTGAAGGTATTTCCGTTAATTTAAAAGAAGACCAATGGGAGTCTATAAATATGGATATACAGTTAAAACACTTAGAAGCTAATATAAGAATGTTATCCCCAGGATACATCACAAGACTTAAAGGTAGTATACGATCAAAAAATGAAGAAGTTCATAGAGACAAGATATCCAATATGACCAAAGTACTACGTGACTTACTAAAAAACAAATTAAAGCTAGAAGAAAACGGTACATTTCGAGAATGGAAATACGAAGCTCGATCTGTTTTACTTTTTGTACATGACCGAGTATTACAGAATAAACCCTTTTACCCTGAGTCAGCTGATGACCCCAATACATTAGTAGAATGGATATCTAAAAATATCCCCAGCACCACAAATAACATGGATACCTATAAGATTGCATCGATACTATACGGTCTTAAAGATTTTCCTTTTTCATCTGACATGTCCACAAAAGACTTTATGTCAATGATATTTAAGGGGATCAAACAAGCTGTAAAACACCCCGAAGTATATAATACACGTAGACCGAATCTTTACAAAGAAGTGATAACTGCTGGACCTTTGTTAGCCGATAATTTACCTTCTGAAGAAAGAATTAAAAGAATCAACCTATTACAAGCTCGTGCCAGAAATATTGACACCGCTGACCCTAACAAAAGAAGGGGGAATCCACAAAATAGAAACCAACCAAAACCCTCTTCCCAACAATTAAGAAGATGATATTTCACTGCGATAAAGGGGGGGGGTTTTATAGGTTTTTAACATCCAAATTCAGTGAACTACACTTGCCATTCAACCAATAAGTAAAAATAACTGTATTACAACACATTACACCTTAGGAAAGGTGATTTTACAGTAAAACTGAATGAGAATATAGATACACAGAAAAGTCAATATCATTGAATGAAGATTCGTATTTTTGGGGTTTAAATAGAGAAAATCCACTTAAATTTATAACAGAACGTAACTTAATGCTACACAATTATGATCAATTATTTTTCTCCTATATTCAAAACTTCTAACCTTATTAAAGTATTATTGATTGTTACCTTCTCCTTTATCTCATGCGAAAAGGAAGATGATCTGATGGAAATAAGTGAGTATACTGAAACGATAGTAGAAACAAATCTAGAAAAAATTGTTATTGCAGAAGTTACGGGTACAGATACTTCAAAAGGACATCCCGTAGAAAATGTCAACGATAAGAACCTAAACAGCTATTGCACCATAAATAAAGGTGGTAAACTTACCATAAACCTTTCTGGATACTATGAAATCGAATATATTAAAATTTCCTTCAAAGGAAAACAAAAAGATTACAACGTAAGTATCAAAGCAGATACCTCTGTACTAGCAAGTGTGACTAATTTTAGAGAAACACATATAGCTACCTATAAGGACTTTGGATGGCAAGCCTACAATGGAAATAGTGAAGAAGAACAAATGATCAATTTTAAAACTACCTACGCTAAAGCCATACAGATTGAAGCCATAGGTGCTCAAGATGGGAAAGTACGTATCGCTGAATTAAGCATTTACGGTAGAAAAATTTAAAAAACGCCCCATAATTAAATCAACCCCAACTCCCTTTTGATTAATCAAAAGGGAGTTTTTTATGAACAAAAAGCATTATAGAGAATTATTAAAACTTTTAGTTACCTTATCTTTGTAAATGATCTAAAAATAATAGAATCTAAACGATTCAAAGTGAAAAAAGTAGATATAAAGCTACTTCAATAGCTTTACGAAAACCTATTAAAGGCTATGAGTTTAAACACAGCAACAGACGGAAATTTCAAAAAAAAATACCTTAAACTATCAGGGTTAGAACCCATGATTGTAAACGAAAATATGAACTTCATCAACGTTGGTGAACGCACCAATGTGGCTGGATCACGTAAATTTCTTAGGCTTATTAAAGAGGAAAAGTACGACGAAGCTTTAGATGTAGCACGACACCAGGTAGAAGGAGGAGCACAAGTGATCGATATCAATATGGATGATGGTTTAATAGACGGTAAGGAAGCGATGGTACGCTATCTAAACCTAATTATGGCCGAACCTGATATTGCTCGTGTACCTATTATGATAGATAGCTCTAAATGGGATATTATAGAAGCAGGCCTACAAGTTGTACAAGGAAAATGCGTTGTGAATTCAATTAGCTTGAAAGAAGGTGAAGAAACCTTTATAAAACAAGCTAAACTCATTAAACGTTATGGTGCAGCAGTAATTGTAATGGCATTTGATGAAGTAGGACAAGCTGATAATTATGAAAGACGTAATGAAATCGCTGAAAGATCATATAGAGTACTCGTAGATAAAGTTAATTTCCCTCCCGAAGATATTATTTTTGACTTAAATATATTTCCTGTAGCTACGGGAATGGATGAACACAAACTCAATGCTATTGACTTTATAGAATCAACACGATGGGTACGTGAAAATTTACCTCACTGTAGTGTGAGTGGAGGTGTTAGTAATGTATCCTTCTCTTTTCGAGGAAATAATGTAGTAAGAGAAGCCATGCACTCTGTGTTTCTATACCACGCCATACAAGCTGGTATGAATATGGGAATTGTAAATCCAACCATGTTGGAAGTTTATGATGATATCCCTGAAGATCTTTTAGAACATGTGGAAGATGTAATTT
>CAYYNF010000199.1:0-4646 GCA_964472695.1 uncultured Flavobacteriaceae bacterium | reverse complement strand
GAAATCACCATAATGCACCCTGGCCCTATTAATAGAGGCGTAGAAATTACATCAGAAGTAGCTGATTCTAAACAAGCTATTATTCTTGACCAAGTGGAAAATGGTGTGGCCGTGCGTATGGCTGTAATCTATTTATTAGCGTCTAAAATAAAACCCCAAATATTATGATACTTGAAAATATAAAAAACAGAACAATTGTTACACAGGAAACTTTAAGTCATCCTGAACTAGTTAAAAAGTTAGAGGAAAAATATGATACTTTAAAAACTCAAAATATCATTATTAACCTATTTAGTTTAAAGGAAATTACTGCTCAAGATCTTAACGAGTTTTTACTAATTTCCAGAAAACATAAAACTAACAAATTGTCTTTTGTACTTGTGTCTGCTAGTGTTAATATCGACGAAGTACACACAGACCTAAGTGTAACTCCTACGCTACAAGAAGCACATGACTTTATAGAAATGGAAGAAATAGAACGTGATTTAGGTTTCTAAACAATTTCTAAGAAATACAATTTATGATAACACTGCGTATTTTGGGTTGCTATGCCGCTACTCCGACCACCAATACCCACCCTACTGCACAAGTACTGGATATTAATAATCATATTTTTTTAATCGATTGTGGTGAAGGAACTCAGGTACAACTCCGAAAATACAAAGTAAAGTTCTTTAGGATCAAACATGTGTTTATTTCACACTTACATGGTGACCATGTACTAGGTTTAGTAGGTTTTATCTCTACGCTAAAGTTACTAAAACGCGAAACTGCTTTACACATATTTGGTCCTAAAGGCATCAAAGAGTTGGTGACCACCACCCTAAAACTAACACAATCGTGGACTGACTTTCCATTGCATTTTCATGAGCTTACAAGCAAAACCCCTGAAGTAATCTTCGATGACGAAAAAGTACGTGTGACCACTATTCCACTACAACACCGCACCTATTGTAATGGCTACCTTTTTGAAGAAAAACCAAAAGATCGTAAACTCAATATTAACGCAATACTGAACTACGATATAGATAAAGCCTATTATAACTCTATAAAGAAAGGAAAAGACATAAAACTTAGCAATGGTACTGTAATAGCCAACGAAGTACTTACCTTTGCCCCACCTCCTTCTAAAAGCTACGCTTTTTGTAGTGACACCAAATACGATGAAACAAAAATAGCACAACTCAACAATGTAAGTGTGCTTTACCACGAAGCTACTTTCCTAGAACAACACGAGCACCTTTGTGAAATGACAGGGCATAGCACCCCCAAACAAGCTGCTACAATTGCCAAAAAAGCGAATGTACAACAACTTCTACTAGGACATTACAGCACTCGCTATGATAATATCGAAGATTTTAAAACAGAAGCTCAAAACATCTTTACCAATACCGAACTCTGTGAAGATGGGAAACTTTTTGAATGGAAGTGATGTTTTTAGAAAAAACAAAGTTACTTATTATTGTAAAACTTCCTCACAAAACTCATCCATAAAAGCCAAAACAGATTTATAGCCAAAACTACAAATCTGTTTAAAATTATAAATAATGTGATACTCTGCTATTAATTCTAAAGATATTATAGCGATGGAGACCCAACTTTAGACTGATGAGAACGTGTCCTTGCTGAAGGAGAACCTGGCATGTGTCGACTAGCACCTTCATGAAGTGTTGCTCCTGATTGAGAAAAGTCTTCGCTACTAACTGCCTTAGGTTGAGTAGTTCTAGAAACCTCTGCCGCTCTTCTTTCAGCAACCTTTTTAGAAGCTCTATCGACTGCCGCAACATAAGGTCTTTGATGTGCAGATAATTCCAATTCTATGTATTCTAGTATAGTTTTAGGAAAGCTATTTTTGAACATACCTACCTTTTCTTGTGACATAACCTCTTCAAAACTTCGAAGGTTAGCGATCAACACTTTATTTGTGAGAAAAAAATCATTAATTTCCTGTTCCGATTTTTCGATATCAGCTTCTAACTTAGCAAGTTTAGCTTTATTTTCAGCAATTTGCTTCTCTACTTTTTCAATTTTTGGTCGGTTTGCTTTTTCTATTTCCGACCTATTTTCCTTAAGCTTTCTAAGCTCATCAACTTTTAAAAGTACTTCTTGTTTTTCCTCTTCTGATAATGAAGAAAAAAGCTCCTCTTCAGTATACCTTGATACAATTATACCTCTCAAGGCTATCGTTGTATCAGAGCTTATCAACTCTTTTTCGAAACTCGAAATATTTTTCTCTAAATCTGCTATAGATTTCGAATACTCTTCTAATCTTAATTTAGATTCACTTAATTTTGCTGTTGTTTCCTGTGCTCCTTTTAAATCTCTTTTTAAGCTAATAATATCAGATATTACAGCACCAAAGCTCACTTTACTTTCTTGAGATTTCCCTCCATGAAAATCTTCTAAAAAACGACTTAGACGTTCCATTCCTTCCTCTTGATTTTCTCTCATTCCTCTTGATTTTCTCTCATTCCTTTTTTTTGCAAACATACCTAATTAGGTCAAGTAAACACAAAAAAAGTTTATGCTACATCCCTAGTCGCTTTCTTAAAAAACAGATTTATAGCAGTAACTACAGGGCTTGTTCATAAAAATAATTAGAGGCTATTTATATTCTATCGGAGGTATTTTCTAGCAAAAAAGCAGAGAAATCGAGACAATGAAATAACTCTTTTGAATCGAATTAAAACGTAAATACTTTTTATGAACAAGCCCTGGCAGTAACTATAAACCTATTTTAAGTTTTAAATACTATTCTCTAAAGATATTATAAGGATGGAGATCCAATCTTAGCTCGACGAGTAGGTGTTCTCTCTACAGCCGAATGCACATCATCTCTGCTAGCACCTTCACGAAATATTGCTCCTGATTGACTAAAGTCTTCGCTACGAACCTCTATAGCTGGAGTAATACTAGAAACCTCTTCTGCTCTTCTTTTAGCAACTTTTTTGGAAGCTCTATGAATAGCTACGATATAAGGAGCTAATGCTCCACTTTCTAAGTTTTGAAATTCAGATAAAGGAGGAAAACTACGCTTTCTAATCCTACCTACCTTTTCTTGCATTATAGTCTCTTCAAACTTTTCAAGGTTACGAATCAACTCTTCATTTTCAGATAAAAAGTTATCAATTTCCTGTTTTGCTATATCAACATCACCTCTTACTTTAGCAATTTCATCTTTACTTTCATTAATTCGCTTTTTTTCTTCCACAACTCTCGATCTCTTTTCAAAAATACGCTCCTTAATTTCAGCAATTTGATCCCTCAATAAAAACACTTGTTTTCTTTCTTGTTCAGATGCTAATGCTAAATACCTTTCGGTTAGGTAATACGTCATTAAATTACCTTCTTGCTTTTGTATTTCTTCATCACACCCCTCTATTTTTTCTGCGTCAATTAACGCCTTTCTTTCTGCAACAACCAAAGCCTGTAAACTTTGACTTAATTGTGTTTTGGAATCCTCCATATCTTTTAACTCTTGATTCAATTCCGCTAACCTTGTTTTCAGCTCAATGATAGCAGGTATTACCGATTCAAAACTTACTTGACATCTTTTGGAATTACCATCATGAAAATCTCTCAAAAAAAGACTTAAACGTTCCATTTCTTCCTCTTGAACTACCTCTTGATTTTCTCTCATATTTTTTTCATCAAAAATACTAACAAAATAATATACCACTGCAATACAACCAATTAAACCTTGATGAAAAAATCCCTTAAATAACTTTTCTAAAAAACTGATTTACCAATGCCTATTAAATATCATTACACTTTTTATCCCTCTTATAAAAACTGTTAATTATTCTCTAGTAAGCACCTGTTAATACTGACTTATCTTTATTTTTGAAAAAAATGAGCTATGGAACAAAACCTTTCTTCATACCGAAAATCCTATGAGCAAGGCACTCTCGAAGAAGAACAATTACCCGATACACCTTTAGATTTATTTCAACAATGGTTTAACGAAGCAGAAGCTTCAGATACTGTAAGCGAAGTAAATGCTATGACGGTAGCTACTATAGGAGAAGATGGTTTTCCTAAAAGTCGTGTGGTACTCCTAAAAGCCTATAGCCAAGAAGGTTTCATATTTTACACGAACTACGAATCGGAAAAAGGAAAAGCGATAAATAGAAACCCTCACGTTTGCCTTTCATTCTTTTGGGATAAATTAGAACGTCAGGTAATTATAAAAGGAATAGCACGAAAAACACCTACCAAAACTAGTCAAGCTTACTTTGATGTACGTCCGCGTGGAAGTCAAATTGGGGCATGGACATCACCACAAAGTGAAATAATTTCTTCAAGGAAAGTACTCAAAGAAAATGAAAAACAAATAGAGAAACAATATAAAGACGAAGTTATTCCGAAACCACCACATTGGGGAGGCTTTATTGTTGAACCTATGAGTATAGAGTTTTGGCAAGGAAGAGCTAACCGACTGCACGATCGTATTCGATTTACATTAAACGATAATAAAAGTTGGACTAAAGACCGATTAGCACCTTAAACAGGACGACATAATAAAAGAACACAAGCACCTTCAAGGCTTATATTAGCACAAAATACAGGCATATTCAGAAAATAGAGCCTTTATCTTAGCCCCTTAAAAGGCTGTAGTATTTTTTTAGATTTCAAATTAATATATT
>CAYYNF010000198.1:0-4672 GCA_964472695.1 uncultured Flavobacteriaceae bacterium | reverse complement strand
TAAGATAATACAGCTAAGTAGACTAAGGTGTATATTACGATTTTTCATAAATTTCTAGTAAGTTAATTAGTGCTTCTGCACTTAATTGGTAAGGGAATTGGGCTTCTATTTCAAAGTTTTTGTTAAGTATTACAGTTGTGGGCAGTTGTAGTCCTTTCTCGGTAGTACCTAGTGCTACAGCTAATTCGTGTTTTCCTGTTTTAAGTCCTGTTTTTTGAAATGAAAATTCTTTTCCTAATAGTTTTATGGTATCTTTTTCTTCGGCATTTAATGAAGAAAAATAATAATTAGCATTCAATTTTTCGATTACTTTTTTGTCTTGAAAAGTAACTATTTTCATTTGTTGACAAAATGTACACCAGTTAGTATGTATAAAAATTACAAAACTTCGTTTAGGATTAAGTTGTTCCAATTGTGCTATCGGGTAAGTCTGTAGTTGTGCTGTACCCGATAGTCCAATTAGTAAAGTAAGTATAAGGAAAAGTTGGTTTTTCATATTTGTTTTAAGATATTAAAACAGGTTATAACGTACACCTAAAAATCCACGTATTCCTTGCATAGAAGTATATACATATTCAGGGCCAAAAGGCAATAGTGTATTGTTATCAATTTTTTCAAAAGGATCGTTGCTTCTTGAAATTACAAAAGGCGTCGCATCAGCAGGTGTCCAGTTGAAGATGTTTTTTACACCAGTGTAAATTTCTAAGTTGTCAATACCTTTGTAGGTAAATTGAATATTATGATTCATCCAGAAAGGACTTTCTTTACTACGAGGGTCGTCAATAAACACGTTATCTTCATTCGTAAATTCTAGTGTAGGTAAACGCATAGGACCATACATGTTTGTAGTATAATCTATATCTAAATTCCAAGCGTCTAAATGATAGCTTACAGCAAGATTAGCATTGAAATTCTCAGTTAAAATTTGTGCTGTTTTTATATCGTTATCAGTGTTACTAACATCCTGAAGTGTGGCTCCAGCAATAAATTTTAGTCCATTATTCAAATTAAGATTCCCTTGTAAACTAACTCCTTGTGATACACCATACCCATCAAGGTTGGCATAAATGATGCTATTGACATCTGTTTCGTAGTCGGGTATAATTTTGTTAGAAAAATACGTGTACCATAGGGAAGTTTCTAAACTTAACGACGTTCCTGATTTAAAGTAACGCTTCATAAGGTAGTTCAGGTTTACGTTAACAGATTCTTCAGGGTTCAAATCCTCAGTGATAATAACCTCTCTTGATCCTGATATAGCAGAGTGATTTTCTGTAAAAAGATTTACAACACGGAACCCAGTACCGAAGTTCATGCGTAAAACATCATTTTTAGTTAATCCAAGTTTATAAGCAATACGAGGTGTTGAAATTAATCCATGACGATTATCATAGTCTAGACGGTTTCCTGCGAGTAGGGTGCTTTTTTCAGAAAGTTTCGCTTCACCTTGTACAAAAATACTAGGAATTAATACCTCACTAGCTTCAGGGGTAGCGATACTGTTATCATCATAATAAGTGTATTTTACGGCTGTTCCTGCTAGTAAATGATGATCTCCAATAGGTTTATTCCAAGCTAATTGACCAAAACCTATATGTTGTTCAGCGTTATAGATTCTGGTACCGTAAGCGGAATTTTGGTCATGTGTGTTTGCTGAAAAGCTTAAGTTTAAATCCTCGGCAGTGTTTAATTGGTAATTTCCAAAAAGTTCAGCACGTTTGGTGTAGATACTTTCGCCATACACTTCGTCAAGACCCCTATTAGCTGAAGTCCATTGATTTTCTCCACCAAAACGATCCTCGTAATAAGTACGTCCAGCTAATGTAAATAACTTTCCGCTCTTTCGTTTGAAATTCCATTTGTTGAATATTGAAATACGATTTTGCAAAGCCATATCGGTAAAATCATCATTGTTATTATCAATACGTTGGTTGTAGTTAAAATAGTTGATTCCCAGTATAGAACTTGCGTTCCCTAATTTGAAACGTGTTGAAGCATCAAGGTTAAATTCTCCCCAGCTTGTAGCAAAACCATCAAGACTAAGTTTACTACTCTCGTCAGAAGATTTAGTAATGATATTTACAAGCCCTGCCACAGCTTCGCTACCATATAGCGATGATGCAGGTCCTTTTACGATTTCAATACGCTCTACTAGTGAGTTCGGGATTCCTGAAAGTCCATATACTGTAGAAAGTCCACTCACTATAGGCATTCCATCAATAAGGACAAAAGTATATACACCTTCAAGTCCGTTAATACGAATGTCACCTGTGTTGCATAGTCCACAGTTCATTTGAGGGCGTACTCCGTTAATATTTTGCAAAGCATCGTAGATATTAGGAGTAGGGTTCTTCTTAAAAAAAGAAGGAGAATATACCTCTACAGGAACAGGACTTTCCATACGAGTTACAGGTTTTAGTGTCCCTGACACTACGACCTCATTAAGTTGATTGTCAAATTTTAGATTGATATTGAGTGTATTGGTCGTATTGGTAATAGTTACCTTTTTAGTTACAGGTACTGCAGATACATACCCAAAATGAATTTCTTGTGTGCCTAAAGGTATGTTCTCTAAAATATAACGCCCATTTTCATCGGCAGTGGTAGCGATATTTTCTTCGTTTAGCATAAAGACTTCAGCACCCAAAGCAGGTGCTCCTTCTATGTGAATAGTTCCTGTAAGTTTTGCTACTTCTTGCGACCATAGTCCAAGATGAATGCATAACAAATAGCTAATAGTTAGTAGTTTGTTTTTCATTTTGTCTCTATAACGTTAATGATATTGGTGAAATCTCTGTTGAGTACTAGGGTGTTATTGTTTATGTGTATCTGTGTCATCGCAGGTTGAGAAAAGTGTTTTTCTACTTTTACATCATTCCCATTCACAAGTTCATTAATAGTACAAAAATCAAAAAAATCTTTATTGTCACTTTGTAGCCTTACCACTGTATAGGTTTTCCCTTCCTGAGTTTCTGAAAGGCAAATAGATTGTTTGTCATTAATGACTCCTTCTTTATTAGGAATAGGATCTCCGTGTGGATCAAATTCGGGAAAGCCTAAAGCTTCATGTAGTTTGTTGGCTAAAAAATCAGAAGTTTGATGTTCTAAAAGTTCTGCCTCACGATGAATTTCATGTAATGATAAGTTGAGGTGTTTGTATAAGAAACTTTCCCATATACGGTGTTTTCGAACAACTTGTATGGCAACTTTTTTACCTTCTTCCGTAAGTGATAGAGCTTTGTATTTTTGGTAGTTTACCAGTTTTTTTTCTGATAGTTTGCGTGCCATATCAGTGGCAGCAGCATTCGA
This sequence comes from uncultured Flavobacteriaceae bacterium, assembly GCA_964472695.1. GTDB lineage: Bacteria > Bacteroidota > Bacteroidia > Flavobacteriales > Flavobacteriaceae > Aquimarina. Next base: position 1,363 of record CAYYNF010000198.1, on the reverse strand, counting down.
AATACTTAGTTTTTTTGCAATTGAACTCGGTTTAGTATCTAGTCCGTTAATCCTGTTGGACTGGTAAATTGCCTTTATAAAATTTTCAGTTGCTATAGACAAAATTATTTTTTTAAGTATACTTAATTATTGGTTGCAATATACTTTAAAAAAATATTGAAACACCATATTTTAGAATACTTTTTGATTTGTGATAGGTTCTGTGTCACGTCTTGTATCTCGATTCGTTTGTAGTGTAAAAATAATTTTATGAGTTCGAATAGTGAAAGTCAGTTTGTTGAAAAAGAGATACCAGCAGGAGTTAGTTTTGTTCATGGATCAATAACCTCAGATTTTTTAAGTAATGATGCTATACTCTTAAGTGATAGTGTTTTTTCGAATCTATTACCACAAGTTTTTGGTCCTTATAGTGATTTTGAAGAGCATCCTAACCCTCCTGCATTTTTTGCGTTTCATTCTGAGCTTTCGACTCATGCTGCTTTATGGAGTCTATTGGCTGAAAGGTGTAGTTCAGAAAATATAGAAAGTGCTGTTTCGTCAGATGTTTTCCTTCATAATTATGATGTATCAGAGCCTATCAAGGTAGTTGAATTTGAGAGTTTTCAGGCATTAAGTGATTTTATTGAACAAAAGACAGGTTTTTGTCATTCCGAAAATTCTCCTGCCATGGTTAGTGATGTATTTGATCTTTTTCCAGATATAGAAGGTTTTGTAGTGCTTCAAGATGCTGTGTGTAGTGAGCCTGAAGTTATTTTAAATAAACGTGGTTTTTCTAAGATATCCCGTCAGTTTAAAACACGTTTAGGAGTTGAAGAGCAACAAGCAAGAACTTTAGATGATATGGGTGTTCCTTTGATGTATCGAGAAGGAGGGTTTTTCCATAGAGGTTTTGCTTCGCAGTATCGTAATAAGTATGGGGTAGAAAATATGAATAAAGCATTATTTCAATTCATATTACAAGAGCTTAAAAGACCTCCGAAATTAGATACTAAAGCTAGTCGTACAATTACTCGTGCTAAGTTGATGAGGTGTCGCGTAGGTAGTGAAATGGGAAGGGTGCATCATGCACAGGTAGGTAGTGTGCTACAGACGTTTCAAGAGTCTCCCCAGACTAGTCGTGGTAGGCTAACAAGAACTCGATCTGCAAATTTAGAGGAGGTTTTAAGAAGTGACTCCGAGAAGAAAACACCTAGGCAAGGAAGAAGGAGGTAGTTTTCATTTTTTGCATTACACTAAATAAAGACTAGCCTTAGTTCTTCTGTGCGTTGTTGAATACATTTTAATATCTACTTAATACTCTTTGTGTTATATTGAAAGTTATTGTTTTATAGTGGTTTATGGTTAGTTTTGGTTTTCTAAAAGA
>CAYYNF010000197.1:3274-4689 GCA_964472695.1 uncultured Flavobacteriaceae bacterium | reverse complement strand
GTATAATTTTTTATAATGTAAAGTTACTAATATTAATCTAATCAATAATAGTGACAGTACCACCACTTTTTAAAGGGTATGATTGATTTTTTTGAATGATATTAATGCTTGATGATTGATTTTTAAAAACGCTTACATGTTCACTAATTGAATTACTCCATTGTTCATTGTTGTCTTGCACCCTCACTACTATTTCATGATCTCCACTTTGTGAAAAAACAACATGCAGTTTGTTTGCTGTTTCAGGAGAACTGACAATATCTTTTTCATATGTTAAGCCCTCAATGATGTAACGGTATTTTAAAATACCACCACCGTATTTTTTATCTTGGTCATATGAATTAGAAGCGTCAATAATGTATTCTAATTTACTTGTGTTATCGGCTTTTATAATTTCATACATAGCAACAGGGACTAAATTTTGAAAACAGTATAGATGTATAGATTTAGAACTAGTCTTATATCCATTGTCTGAGGTCAAAATAATTTCATGACTACCATAGTTATTAGGATAATATTCAAATGATCCTTTCAATGGCAGCGTATTATTTTTAATAAATACGCCATCCATTTTAATTGCTCCATCATTTTCTAATGAAAATGAAAATGAATTATCCAAGCCTTTTATTTGAGGAATTTCCCATGCGAAATTGTAGTAAGTTCTACCAGCGTGATTTGAATTTAAAGACAACTTCATACTGTCAATTAAATTAGCTCCTTTGACTGAATCAGATAAAATTGAAATTTCTGGACTTGGTACAAACATATCCAAATTTTCATCCTTGTCATAAAGACAAGAGCTTATGATAAAAACAGTAAGGAGAATAAGAGCTATTTTAAAATTTTTCATTACAACTTAATTAATTTTGTTTGACTTTGATTTTTACCATTTATAAGTATAGTGTATATACCTGCTTGAATACCTTCAAGCTTTATTTCTACAGTCTTATTTTCTTTTTCTGCTTCATCTAACAAAATAGTTTTTACAGGAATGCCGTAAGATGATATGATTTCGATTTTATCATAGTCTCCATACCATTCAATTTTTAGTATTTGATCCTCTAAAGGATTAGGACTTGCTTTGACATAGTTAGCTCTTCTTTGCCCTATTGTATTATCGGGTCCAACATGACTAAAAAGTTCTTCGTCAGATACATATCGTTCATCTACATTGATATAATTCGTTTTTTGTAAAACAGACTTACAACCGTCTTCACTTTCCATCGTTAACGTTACTGTATGATGTCCATGATGATAATAATACTTCTTTGGAGCTTCTTGATAACTCTTTGAACCTTCCCCAAATTCCCAAAAGAAATTAACCGCAGGTGATCCTATGTATTCAAACCATACAGGATCATCATACTTTAGTACTGTATCACTTGCAAAAAACTCACCTTGTGGGTTGTTAGATT
>CAYYNF010000197.1:2072-3174 GCA_964472695.1 uncultured Flavobacteriaceae bacterium | reverse complement strand
AAGATTTAGCACGAGCGTAATAATTTCTGTTTTGACCAATTAAATTAGTTTCAAAAGTCGTTCCCTCTCCCTCTATGGTATAGAAACCTTGAAAATTAGTAAATTGATAAGTTTCATTAGGTTTAGGGTTTAGTATTTCTATTGTAGAAGTAGAAACGCCACAAACATTTGTAGATACTGCTTCGGGTATTGCAGGAATAGTATTAATTGTAGATACTATTTCGTAAGGATCGCTTAAACATTTTCCATCGGATATTCTCATATAAACAGTATCATTTTCAGCTAAATGACCTGTTAAATAGATATTGCCAGTTACTAAAGTATCAGTATTTGGGTTTTTCATCCATACGCCATTATGCGCAGCACTTAAACCGTTGGTATGATAAATGAAATCACCAAATCCACAAGCAGACTGATTATCAATATTAATGTATTTTGTAGGGTTTTCTTTAATAATCACGGTTAAAGTATCAGTAGCAGGACAAGAGCCATTCTCTACGGTCAAAACAAACTCATAAGTTCTATTAGTTGCTAAATTTGAAATATCAATATCTCCATTATCATTCACATTAACCCCATAACTAGTGCTATGCCATTTAACTGTAGTTTGTAAAGGGATAGTACTAGTAGTACCAGTTTGATTTAGGTTTACGATACCTTCCGACTTACAAAAAGTCAAGGTATCTTTTTGCCCAACAGTAACCAAAGGACTTTCTAAGACAGTAACAGTTTTGTCTATATACTTAATACAGCTATTTAAACCATCACGTCCTACATATGTTACTACATAGTCTCTAGGTTCAAGACCAACAGCATTAAAGAAGTCTCCTTCTATATGCTCCCCCTCCCATCGCAAAAAATATTGTTTATTTTCACTTGTATTAGTTAAGTTGATTTGTTGATTTTGACATATTTCAACAGATTTTTCCTCTTTAGGGTCAAACCCATTCTTTAAATCAATTTGAAAGCTTTCTTGAATTTGACAACCGTCTTCATTGAAGTAAGTAGCTATCACAGTTGAAGGAGAACCACTATAGGAATTAATGTAATAAATGCTAGAATTAATAACATTACTCCCATAATCAGTAGTAAAATAAACATC
>CAYYNF010000197.1:0-1972 GCA_964472695.1 uncultured Flavobacteriaceae bacterium | reverse complement strand
CGTTTATTGTTGCTGGACCGTCTTCAATAGAGAGCCTTGGTGTTGAAGATGCCCAATCGTATCTTTGTAAAGAACTACATTGAATGGTATATTTTCTTTCATATGTATGATCTCTGTGAAACGATACTATTTTGTTTTCTGCTGCAACATTAGGTGTTATGATAATTTTAGAATTATCGAATGAAAATGTTTCATTAGGTAATTCTGAGATAACAACGTTTTTTGAAGTTTTTCTCTCATAAAATACTACTTCACGATCACCAGAACAACCTACAGAGGTATGAAGTTTACACAAAAAAGCGTTGTATTCAATAATACTATCTGCTAACAATGGGCTAGTAAAATCTATGGTTAAATCATTCCCTCCTTTAAAGAGTATGTAATCTTTAGCTTGAAGACTAAAGATATTTATGATTATAATAATCAATGATATGTAAGTTTTCATTTTTTTATTTACGTTTAATATATGTATTTGTTTTTAATCTAAAAAAGCCCTTGCGTATTACCGCAAGAGCTAACAACTAACTACCACTTAGCAAACTCAACTTTAACTTAATTGAAGTTTGGCAAATGATTTTCTTCTAAAGAAGAATGTGTATTAAAATTATCATATGATGTAACATTACTCACATCTAAAATAAAGTATTCTATAAATTTTTAATATGAATACAGGTCTAATTTTTTATGCTTTCTTTTCTTGGTAGCTTTAGTTTGATACCGTAGTTTTTTATTCTCACCTGTATCAATAATGGTAAATTCAATTTTACGATTATAGTATTGTGCATTAGGGTCTTGTTGGTCTCTCTCTGGATTATATATTTTTCCTAGAGCATGTAACCTGTTTGTATTTATTCCCCTTTTAACCAAATATGACTTTATATTTTCAGCTCTGGCTTCACTAAGCGCCCTATTGTCCTTAACAGTACCGTGCATACCTGCCTTTCCTTTGATCTTTAACTCAACAAATGGATGAGCGTTTAAAAATGAAACCATGTTTTCTAAATCATGGATAGATTGCGGTTTTATGTCCGCTTTACAGCTATCGAAATATAACTCATGACAAAAGAAATTAGGATTATCACTCATTTTTGTTAATGTAAAAGCCTTATGTCTTTTGGATAACAAATCGAAATAAGAAAGCTTTTCTTTATATGGCAGATATTTATAAGATTTGATAGTTACATAAATACTATCATTCAAATTTTTTGGTAAGCTTAAATAAAAGTCATGCACTCCAAGTGTATCTAATGATTTCATTAATACATGATTTTTATCACTTAAACTTATCACAGATGGAACGATAGAACCACTGTACAAATCCTTTGTCATTAACTCAATATGTAAATCAGAATCTTTTGACAATTTATTACCTAAGCTTGATGACTTACGTATTTTATAAATGTCAATTCCTCCGTAACTATATTGTCTTGAAGATGATACATAAGCTTCATTTGTCAAATAATCTTTGACATAAAAAATATCATCAGCAGGGCTATTGATAGGACAACCCATGTTAACGGGAGTAGTCCATTCACCATCTACTTTCACACTATAAAAAACGTCGAATCCACCCATGCTCTTATCGTTTTCTGAAGAAAAATATAAAGTATCTTCTGTATCGTTTAAGAAAGGACTTTCTTCATCATATTTGCTATTGATAGAAGATAAGTTAGTCGGGTAATTCCATTCTTTGGTAAACTCATTTCTTTCAGATATCCAAATGTCTTTACCTCCTATTGTTCCAATTCTATCAGATACAAGAAACATCGTATTACCATCTTTGGTGAGAATGGCACATGTTTCCCTAAAAACTGTATTTATCGGATACTCATATCGAATGGGAGTACTCCATTTATTTTTCTCTTGTGAGAAGTCAGAATAATATAAATCCCCTGGATTAAATTCAGAAGATTGCCATGTTATTGATAGCGTATGTGCATCATCAATAAATAGCATACTGTTTTTTTTGTAA
>CAYYNF010000196.1:0-4719 GCA_964472695.1 uncultured Flavobacteriaceae bacterium | reverse complement strand
GGCACTATCTGTTAGTAAATCTACTAGTAGTCCAGTACATATCAATGTGCCTTTATACGAACCACTTTATGACGTAGTACCTTCATTAACAGAAAATGATATTGTTAAAAAAGTAATAGCTCCTAAGCAAAATACTTTTAACCTAACCTTAGAGCAACAGCGAACGTGGGAAACTTCATCTAAAATCATTGTGTTAGTGGGCGTTTTACCCCCTAATACAATAGATCAAGATTTATTAGATCACCTACTGAATGATCCAAGAGTTTTATTACTATGTGAGGCCACTTCTAATATAACACATGATAAATTAATCCCTAACATAGATCAACTAATTTTGAAACTCACTCCCAAAATGCAATCTGAATTGCAACCTGATATATTAATTACCATGGGAGGAATGATTATATCAAAAAAGATAAAAGTTCTTTTAAGAGAATTCACTCCTAAAAATCATTGGTGTGTTTCACAAACAAACGCATATAATACTTTTTTTGTATTAAAAGAGCATTTTAAAACTACTCCCAATTTATTTCTGAAATCTTTACCACCTGTAGTTAAATCAAGTAACTATCAACAAAAATGGTTAGAAATACGCAACAAAAAGCAACAACATCACAAGTACTACATCTCACAAGCACCTTATTCTGATCTGACTGTTTTCTCACGTATTGTAGCTCATTTACCACAAGAATTACAATTACAAGTTAGTAATAGTTCTGCAATACGTTATTTACAATTGTTCCAACTTACTAAAGGTATTGAAGTCTTTTGTAATAGAGGTACAAGTGGAATTGATGGAAGTTCGAGTACCGCGATTGGAGCAGCATTGATACATGACAAACCTACCTTATTGATAACGGGGGATCTGAGCTTTCTTTACGATTCCAATGCTTTATGGAATAAATACATACCTAGCAACTTCAAAATCATAGTAATTAATAATAATGGAGGTGGAATATTTAGAATTTTACCAGGAGACAAAGACGCAGTGTACTACAGTGAATTTTTGGAAACTAATCATGAGTATACCGCAGAGCATTTAGCTAAAATGTATCATTTTTGTTACAGTTCAGTAACACAGCAAAAAAACCTTGATATAGCACTCAAAGCGTTTTTTACGTCATCACAAAAAAGCATTTTAGAGATCTTTACACCTCCAAAAGTGAATGATAAAGTACTTTTTGAGTATTTCATCTAGTTTTTACACTAAAAATTTAGCAATATCGGAATTTAAAATACAATTGGTTGTAAGTTTAATACTAAGAATTCAATATTAAAATTTAAACAATAGTATATCATGAATAAGAGAGAGGTATTAATTGAAAAATATGCAAAAGATATTCAGGAAAAATTAAATCAAACACCTGATTTAAAACTACTAAAACAAGTGACTATTGGATGTGGCCCTTCTATTTATAATAAGGATTCCTCTACCGTATCAGCTAGCGACCCTAATGAGGTAGCTACAGTAAAAAATAACTTTTTAATAAAAAAGTTAGGGTTACAAGACACCCCCGAGTTAGATAAAGCTATTCAAGAAGTATTTGAAGCTTACGGAAGCTCTAATAAATCAAAATATAGAGCTGTGATTTATTATTTATTAACTCTGAAATTTTCAAAAGAAGAGGTTTACAATTAAAATAGTCAAACGATTCTTCCCCTAATCACCCTATAAAAAGTAGAAGAATGCGATCACCAATATGATAATTATCACTCAGAGGAAATTAAAGGCTGTTTAAATCTTATACCAATTAAAAATATTATTTGTCGTATGAATACTATTTCAATGAGTATTAAGAAGTGATTTACCTTTCAGAGAATAAAAAGTTTAAACCCCAAATTCGACTGATATTAGTCAAATTTGGGGTTTATTATAGTTCTAAGTACGATTCCTTGTTCTAGTGGGACTACCTTGTCTTTGTGTTACACTCCTATTTCTGGTGGTATCACCTGCTCCTATTTCTCCATCTGATTGAGAGGTATTTCTACTTAATAGAGGTGTCAACAATAGAGAAAATGACGTATCTGCCGTATTCCCATTTTGACTTGAAATAATGGTAGCTCCAGCTGCTAATTGCGTTTGACGTGTTTCCTTGTAAGTCTTTACATACTCTTTGATATCATCAACTTTAAAGTCCTCAAGATCCTGTTTTAAACAACTAATGAAAGTAGCTGTTTCTTCTGGAGTATCAAATGGCGAAAGTGCGTTTAAGATTTCTTGAGACCTTTCTAATAATTTATTTCGATGTGATTGCTTATAATTTTCTACATATTGCTGAATATCATAAACCTCAGCCATCTTATTATCAAGATCTTTTCTTAACTTACGAATAAAAACTTCCACTTGTTGGGTAGTATCGAACAAATCATCAGGCTCAATTAACTGGTCTGTAAACATCAGCTCTGAAATCAAGGTAATATTCTCATTCTCTCTACTTATTACAGCGTCATCAGTTTCAATTAACCCCTTAGCTAATTCATCTAAATACTTTTTGATATTGAGCCCCACTAGATCAGGATTTATATCATCAGCTAACGCCAAAGCCCTCGTCTCTACTTGAGTAATTGCTTTTATTTTTTCTTCATCAATTTGATAATATGACACCTCATTACCGTTACGGGTTTCTGTATAAATTTTTGGCTTACCATCCTGATCTGTTACACATATTGTTGGTACAAGTAATTCTACCTGTCGCCCCTTAAGCTGTGATAACGCGAATATAGGATAATTAGTACTCCCTAAATCTGCCCTAGGCATTCCTTTTATAACTGCAGGCACTACTCTAGCAGGTGTCCCCTCCTCACCTTCAATTGGTAATTGGTAAATTGGGTAGTGAGGTACACTTCTAGATAATATTTGTTCTCCACGCATCAAAAGTACTGCCCCCGTTACATTCTCTATTTCCTCAGTCGTAAGCTTAACCGCCTCCACTTGTGCTTTCCCTTTATCTCCTAGCGGATTATTATTTTCTTTTATCCTCTTAACCTCTTTAGAAATTATCTTTTTAAAATGATTCTGAAGTGCTTTATCCTCTAAAATTTGTTCAAGCTGCTCCCTAGTTACAGCACGATCTTGCTCGGGCATCATTAAGTTTTCGAATACACAAATATCAATAAGAGGTGAACTACAGTTTCCCAACCCCTGTGCCAGCTTACTTACTATAAGACCTTTTTCTTTTATATCAATATAAGGATTCATAAGTTTTCTTAGATTATAAAGTAGTGCTGGCTTTATAATTTTATCGACTACATTTTTAGGAGTTTCCTCTGTACTTAACCTTTTTAATATACCTTCAAACAATTCAACTACATCAACATAAGACTTACCATTTCCTAAAAGTACACCTCTAAACAAGCCCGATTCTTCATCAGTATATAACTTATCTATTTTACGAAAATTCAAGAGCAATTTACTGTGTATATTTTCTTCTTCAGGAAATATCAAGCTTAACCTCATGTAAACTACTAAACGCTGCTGAGCACTAGCTTTCCCCTGTTGATTAAGTATTAAATCACTTTCTTCTCGACCTTCCTGCGATCTATACTCTTGTAATACTTTAGCACCTATTCGCCTGATAGCGTACCTTCTTTTTCTTTCTTTATCCAAAACAGGGAGTGATGGAGCTTCTAAATTTAGATCAAAATTATTTCGAGGATCTACAACACCTGTTAAATTAAAATATTCTAATACCGTATCCCAGTCATCAGTACGAATAAGTGAATTTGATTGCTGATCTCTGATGCAAGAAATCAAATACTCTTCAACCTCTTTGGGTAAACTAACTCTAGGACGAACTGTAAGTGCTAAAATTTGCTCCTTAAAATATGCTTTCCATACTTCTTCTGAGAATCCTAAATTAGATAAATCTGAATTTGTAATACTACTTAACACACTTCTTAGGTTTTGATCAGTAGGTGGAGTAATATTAGAATCACTTAAACTAGCAACTAATTCCTTAGTTATAACTGAATCATGAAAAGTTGGAATAGAAGATTTTACCGCCCTAAAAAAGGGATCCCTCATGGTTAGTTTTTTTAAAATATCACTATCTACCAATATAGGTTTATGATTCAATAGCTGATCTTGTTCCGGATACGTACTACCTCTAAGCTGATATACCAGTAATGCTCTAACCTTAAAATTAAATGCATTTCCTTTTTCTTTTTCGAATCGATCACTCGTAATGTAATTCTCGATGTATTCCTTTAAATCTACCGTAGGAAAGAAATCATTTTCAGCTACAGCTTTTAATTCAGGGCGTAACGAATCAATGATAACACTTTCTAAGTTTTGCTTAGAAGGAATATACTTAGCTAATCTTTCATCTTCACTTATAGCAGCAATCACATTTCGAGTATCATCACTATCAATCATTATAAACTTTTCACCATCAAATACATTTTCACCAAATAGTCGTCTTAAATAATCTTTTGTTTCTTGCGTTAGTATAGTATTTGTTTCAGGAGTATCACTACAAAATTGTTTTATTAGATAACGTCCTATAGCAAATTTCAACTCAGGATCTTGAGCGTTTTTTTCTTGAAGCTTTCCACACTGAATATAATCATTAATACACCCCTCTAAGAACACTCTGTCCACTTCAGTAAAAAAATTACGCTTTAAACTAGGGTTTCTACTATTTAATAAATCTTTTAGGAACATCTCTACTTTCTTCTTTGTAGGAATAAACTGTTTAATATAATCAGGGACAATTATAG
>CAYYNF010000195.1:0-4794 GCA_964472695.1 uncultured Flavobacteriaceae bacterium | reverse complement strand
ACCTAGCCGTAAGCTGGCTTATGTTGCGGTAATTGGTTTTCATGTGATGACTTCAATTTTGTTTCCTCAGATTGGAATGTTTCCATACATTATGATAACATGTACGCTTATTTTCTTTTCTACAAGTTGGCATGATGTTTTTCTTCGAAAGATGCAAAGTTTAATATTCAAGGTTCAACCTTTGAGTACGGGGATGCGTGAGGGATGGCAGCGGTTAGCCCACAGTGCAGCGAGGACTAATAGCGAACAGCCCGACCCGCAGGGGCACGCCCAAAAATTTAAAATGAAAGGTATTATTAGCTTTGCTTTGGGAGTGTATATTTTGATTCAACTTTACCTTCCATTTCGTTATTTATATTATTCGGGTAATTTGTTTTGGCATGAACAGGGTTTTCGTTTTTCGTGGAGGGTGATGTTGATAGAAAAGGGTGGAACGACGGCAGTAATTGTGAGTGATCCGAAAACAGGGGTACGCAAGGAGGTGAATCAATGCGATTACTTAACTAGCTTTCAACAAAAACATATGACTACACAGCCTGATATGATTTTGCAATTTGTGCATTCTCTAGGAGATGAGTTTAAAAAGAAACATGGGTACGCTCCTGCAGTTTTTGTAAAAAGTTACTTGAGTTTAAATGGAAATAGAAGCAGGAAATTTATTAATGATACTGTAGATTTGTATCCTTTGATGGATTCTTATGAGAATAGAAACTGGATTATACCTTTTGAAAATGAGAAGTAGATGGTTTTATAGTGGAGTATTGATGAAGTACTCAGTGATTTTATTTTTTTTGATTTCCTCTGTGACTGGTGTAGCACAGAGTATAAGGGTGTCTGGTAGGGTGACGGATGTGAGAGGGGAAGTGGTGACTGAAGTGCCTATTTATTTGAATAAATCTAAATTTTCGGCTATTACTGATGAAAAAGGTCTGTATTCTTTTACTGTGCCAAAGGAAGGGGAGTATACAATTACTGCTGCTGGTTTTGAACATAAGCCGCTGACTAAGGTTGTAAGGATTGCAAAGGATACTACGATTGACTTTGTGGTGAAGCCTAATATTAAAATACTAGATGAGATAACGATTGAAGGGGAAAAAGATCCTTTTGGAGTTAAGCAACTTAAATCTGCGGAAGAAGGCGGTATCTATGAAGGGAAAAAGTCGGAAGTAATTAATATTAGTAAGTCTGTGACTAACAAGGCGACTAACAATGCTAGACAGGCGTACTCTAAGGTGCCAGGTTTAAATATCTGGGAAAGTGATGCTTCGGGTTTGCAACTGGATATTGGAGGAAGAGGGCTTGATCCTAGAAGAACTACTAATTTCAATACTAGGCAAAATGGCTATGATATGAGTGCTGACGCATTAGGTTATCCAGAGAGTTATTATACTCCTCCTCTACAGGCGGTTGAGCAGATTGAAGTGGTAAGAGGTGCGGGGGCATTGCAATATGGAACTCAGTTTGGAGGTCTGATTAATTTTAAAATGAAAAGAGGACCAAAAGATGATACACTTACTTTCAAATCAGAAAATAGTTTCGGGGCGTATAATTTCATCAATACATTTAATAGCATTGGTGGTCAAATAGGCAAATTGAACTATTATGCTTTTTACCAGTATAAGAGAGGAAATGGGTGGGCAGAAAACTCTGAATTTAATTCTCATGGAGCTTTTACGGGTTTGGAATATCAGGCTAATAAAAACACAAAGCTAAAGTTTGACTATTCTTTTTTATATTACTTGACAAGGCAACCGGGTGGATTGACTGATGCTCAGTTTGATGATGACTCTCAACAATCTAACAGAGATAGAAATTGGTTTAGAGTAAACTGGAACTTGTTTGCACTTTCTTTGGAGCATAAAATCAACCCTAACATGACTTTGTATAGTAAGATGTTTGGTTTGGTAGCAGGCCGGACTTCTTTAGGAATACTTACTTCACCTGACGAGGATGACGAGGGAGAAAGCAGGGATTTATTGGATGGAAGGTTTCGAAATATAGGAAATGAAACGAGATTAACTACAAACTATTCTTTCCTAAAAAATGAGAATACATTACTAGTAGGAACTCGTATTTACAGAGGATATACAAATTTTTCGCAAAAATTAGGTTCTGAGGATAGTGATGCTGACTTTAATGCCATCAGTGCATCTTCTGTTTCGGATAGAGAGTCTTTAGATGGTAGAAAAGTATCTGATTTTGACTTCCCAAATGTTAATCTTGCTTTGTTTGCGGAAAATATTGTTAGACTAAGCCCATCTTTTAGTTTAGTGCCGGGTTTCCGATATGAATATATCAATACCAAAGCTGAAGGTGAAGCTTTACAGTATTCTAGAACAACAGATACTACCTTAGTTGACAACACAATCAAAGAGAGGCATATTTTTTTGGCTGGGTTAGGTTCTTCGTTAAAATTGGATGATAAACTTGAGCTATACTCAAACTTTACCACCAATTATCGAGCAATCAACTTTACAGATATTCAAATATCAAGCCCCTCACAAAAGGTGGATCCAAATACAGAAGATGAAAAAGGGTATAGCATAGACTTAGGGTTGAGAAAAAGAAACTATCGTAAAGTTTATTACGACATTAGTTTATTTTATATCAAATACAATAACAGAATCGGTGATATAATTACTGGAGACCTTCGAGAAAGAACAAATATAGGTAGTGCTGAAATCTACGGTGTAGAATGTTTTATTGATTTCAATATTCTTAAACTACTTAATGTCAATCAGTCAAAGCATAAAGTGACATTGTTTTTCAATGGAGCCATCAGCAGGGGGCACTACAGGGAGATTGAAGAAAAGGCTACTTCTGGTGTTGAGTCGTATAATAGAATTGAGAACTTGCCGCTCTATAACATCAAGTCAGGAATTAGTTATGGCTTTAAGTCTTTCCGTTGTTCTTTGCAAAATACTTATGTAAGCGCACAATTTTCAGATGCAAACAACTCTACCTTAAAAAATGACGTAACAAACGGAATACAAGGTGTGATTCCGGCCTATACTGTGTTTGACTTCTCTTCTCAATATGAGATTAGTAAAAACTTTGTCTTTGGCTTTAGTATGAACAATATTGCTAACAAAGCATATTTTACGCGTAGGGCAACAGGCTACCCTGGCCCAGGTATTTTACCAGCACAAGGAAGAACGTGGTTTTTTACGTTAGAAGCGAAGTTTTAAACTTAGTTATTTAGTAAGAGTCGTAATGAAGTAGGTCAGAAATTAGTATTCATTTTTTAATTTCTTAATTCTTTCGTTTTATTATTAGGATGTAAGGATATATATAATTGGATATAAGATAAAAAAAGCACAGTTAAGTTCTAACAAGAAATACGCTACAGTTTAAATCCTATTATAAAATTTTTGAAATAATTGAGATTAGTCATTTCTATGTAAAGCATTTAAATATAGAAATCTTAAACTTTGGGCTATTTATTTTCACAATATTTTATATATTTATGGCAATTTCAGATAGCTGGTGGATTGTTTATTGTTGATTTAATTAACACTATTATAACAACTATTTATTATCATTAAATCATTATAGCTTTTTACTATAAAAAATAATCTTTCACAGGCGAAAAATTTGAAACTAACTTTTATTAACAATCAAAATCAATTAATTATGGAAAATCAAATAGAACAAAAAAGTGATAAAGGCTTTATGCCAATGATTATTTTATGTTTCTTAGTTGGTGGATTAGGAGTACACAGGTTTTATGCAGGTAAAATTGGAACTGGAATAGTAATGCTATTAACACTGGGTGGACTTGGTATCTGGACTATAATCGACTTAATTATTATTGCAACAGGAAATTTTAAGGATAAAGATGGACTGAAAATCAAAAATTAATACGCATTAATTAGTAGGTGGCTCTCCTCATAATTGAAGAGAGCTCGCCTCTCACACCACTGTACGTACCCCGAGCTACGCTCCACTCCTTCTATCAAATGTCTCATTGGCATTTGCTATCGGAAACATAAAACATAAAAAGCGGTTAATCAAAACAATGCTTCACTTTGGAGTAATAATCTGTTAAGGTTTCATATCCTCTTTTCTTTCACCCTTTGGAACACTCAATTTCATGAGCTATATTCAACATTCAAGGTATACACAACGGTTAAAAAACATTGTCAAAAGATGAAAATGAATAAACTTTTATTGTTAGTGTATTTTAGTCTTTCTTATAATCTTTTTGCACAACAGTCTATTTTTCCTGAGTTTGAAAAAGAAGATCAAGCTTTCGGTAAACAAGTTTCAATATTCAAAAATACAGCTTTAATATCGTCACCAAGAGCAGATTATATTTCAAAAAAAGAAGGTTTAGTTTCAGTTTACTCATATAAAAATAAGAAATGGAATTTTAAACAAAAAATACCCTCTCCTTCGCCGAATACATGGGATTACTTTGGTTATTCAACTTCAATTTTTAAAAATTTCTTGGTTATTGGATGTTATTCTGGAGAATATAATAATATAAGTTCTGGCACTGCATATGTGTATAAAAAAGTTAAAGGAAAATGGATATACCATCAAACACTTTTTCCTTTAAATGGAAGTGCTGGTGATATGTTTGGGTTTAGTGTTACAATCAATAAAAATTATATTGCAGTAGGAGCAAAAAATAGAGGTAAGATAAATAACACTGATGCTAAAGATAATGCGGGATCGGTATATCTATACCGACGAGGTAGTAAAGATAAATGGTTGCTTGAAAAAGAACTAAGATCAAATAAACTTAATTCTGATGAAGAATTTGGTTATTCAGTATTATTAGGACAGAAT
>CAYYNF010000194.1:0-4794 GCA_964472695.1 uncultured Flavobacteriaceae bacterium | reverse complement strand
GTATTAAGGTTTAAGTTTGAGGAAGGTCAGTATTTTATACTGACCTTCTTTTTTTCTTATCCTGAGCTTAATGTATTTGTCAATTTATTTACACGACAAATAGAAATCCAATAGGTAATATTATTTATAAATAGTATTTTACTTCCCTAATAAGTTTTATTTAATTGTAAATCAGTTTTTTAATATTATATCATGGAAAATATAAATATTGCCTATGAGGCTTTTGATCAGGCTAATGCTAAAGACCCCAACACTACACTAGTTGATGGGCAACCTATTCCAAAAGAATTAATTTATGGGCAACGCATGACAGCAGTTTTGGAACAATTTAATTCAGAGGCTTCTATAGCTTTAAAATTGGCAGCTAGAAGTCAGCATATTTGTCGATGGGAAATCTCAAGGTCAGATTATGAGAAGGATCGTATTGGCTACCTTACATGGCGTAAAGATCTTAAAAAACTACATGCTCATAAATCGGGAGAAATTTTACACTCATTAGGTTTTGATAGCGAGTTGATTAACAGGGTTTCTTTTTTGTTAGAGAAGAAAAAGTTGAAGAAAGATATAGAAACTCAATGTTTAGAGGATGTAATTTGTTTGGTGTTTTTGAAGTATTACTACGAAGATTTTTTTATAAAGCATAACGATGAGAAAGTGGTAGACATTCTTCAAAAGACATGGAAAAAAATGTCTGAAAAAGGACATCAGGCGGCTTTAAAATTATCGTATTCAGAAAAAGGACTTTCTCTTATAAAAACAGCATTAGGTGTCTAAGTTATCCATTGATAAATACATTTTTAAATCCATAAAAAAGACGCATGTTATTGTACTGAGTCTTGTTGCTTTTTTAGCACTAGGTACACAGATTCTTGTGCAGAAACGACTTCATAGTACTGACGAAGATGTAAAAGTCATCAGTATTATTAGTGAACAGCGTGTTTTTATTCAGAATATTAGTAAGAAATTACTTTTGTTAAATGATGAAAAGCTTTATTCATCTAAAGTTATTGATATAGATTTACAGGAAACCCTAAGTGAATGGAAATCGAATCATAATTTGTTGCAGAATAATTTGCATAAATTGCCTAAAGACGCTTCTTTAAATACACAATTTTCGAAAGTTACAATAGTTTTCGAAGAGTTATTGGCTACTTATCATCACGTGGTTTCAGTATCAACTCCAGATCAAAAGGAGCAAAGCTTAAAAGCATTTCTACAGATAGAGTCTAGTTACTTGAAAGAAATGAGTGCTTATATTGATCTTTATAAGAATTATACCTTAGTTAAGATCAATGCTATTAAAAATATTCAATATGTTACTTTTACTATTTTATTAATAGTATTATTAGTCGCTTATTTTGTATCATTAAGACCTATAAGATATCGTGTAAAGCGTATAGTGTCAGATCTTTTAGAAGCTGAAAATAAGGCCTTAACTATGGCGAGGAAGGCTAATGATATTGTAGTAGAGAAAAAAGAAATTCTAGGAGAGTTACAGCTATTGCAAAAGGCTATTGATCAAAATATGATTTTTGCACGTATTGATCGTCATGGGTATATTATTCATTCTGCCCGAAAATTAAAGCAGTTGATTTATCAACAGGATATTAATAATCAGTATATTATTTATGAAAGTCTAGGCTTGTCAGAAACAGATAGTCAGGTATTAAGGGGGAAAATAGAATCTAATAAGGGGGCTATTCTTAATCATGAATTTCATGTCAACTTGAAAGGGTCTGCTATCGAATGGATTGATTTATCTGTTTTTCCTATTGTAAAAAGAGATGCTACTACGGAATATATTGTTATTGGTATGGATATTACTTCAAGAAAGAAGGCTCAGTCTAAAATTGAAGCACTTAATATTGAACGTATAGCTTCGGAAAGAGTCATACAAAAAGAGAAGTCGAGTATGATTGTAGAAGCACAGGAGGAAGAGCGAAAGCGTATAGCTAAAGATATTCATGATAGTATTGGGCAGATGCTTACAGCACTTAAGTTTAACTTAGAGTGTATGGAAGTAGGGGATACGGAGAAATTAAGTGCTCAGATAGAAGCTCTCAAAAAATACACTAAGAATATTATTATAGGGGTGCGTATGGCAACCTTTAACCTTACCCCACCAGAGTTGTTGCATCATGGGGTTATTTCTGCTATTCAGAAAATGGTTAACCAATTGAATAAGTATAGTGATGCCAAAATTATTTTTCATTCAGAGTTAGAGGACAGTCGTTTACGTTTTGATAGTTTAGTGGAAACTAATTTATATAGAGTTACTCAAGAGTCTATTAATAATGCAATAAAGTATGCACAATCTACTTATATATACGTTAGTTTAAAGAAGACCGAAGAATTGTTAAGTATTTCGATTACTGATGATGGAAAAGGTTTCGATATGCTGAGTATCCCTAAAAAACCGAAGGGAGGAACTGATGGAGGAATGGGACTTTTCTTTATGCGTGAGCGTATGAGTTATATCAACGGGCGTGTTTTTTTCTTTTCAGAACCAGGTAAGGGGACACGAGTTGTGTTAAATTACCCTATAAACACCAAAAATGATTAGTTATGTTACGAAATTATGGTATGTATAGGTTAAGTTTAATATACTCATCCTAATCTTATTTAGGGATGTACTATTTTTTCTATACTTACTCTAATATGTTTCTGAAACAGCTCTTCGTTTTTTAAGAAAGTTATAGCAATAGGTAAATAGAATAATTTTCCTCGTAGTTTTTCTTCATTTTTTAGACGCATAAAGTCCTTTTCGGTAGTTAATATCACTTTCGATTTAGCAATTTTATCAATGTCTTTAATAGAGAAGTTATGGTGATCTTTAAATATAAGGTGTTTGTAGTTAGTTGTTTGCTTATTAATAAAGTTAACTAAGGGTTTAGGGTTTGCTATTCCAGTTACAAGTGTGAAATCCTGTTGTATAAAAGTATTTAATGACCGTTTTTCTTTAGAAGAAAATACATAGTTTGCATATGTAATTTTAGTAAAAAATAGTTGTTGATTTTCTGATAATTTAAGTTTACTCGCAATCTGTTCTTGTTTGGTTTCGCTTAGGTGTTCAGGGCATTTGGTTACAATCACGATATTAGCTCGTTGAGCAGCCGAGCGAGGTTCTCGTAGATCTCCCGCAGGTAATGGGTAGTCTAGGGTATAAAGATTATGATAGGTTGTAAGTAATATATTAATATGTGCTTTTACTTTTCGGTGTTGAAATGCGTCATCGAGAATCGCTATTTCGGGGCAATTTTCAGAGGTTTCTAAAATATGAAGTGCATTTCTACGTTCAGTATCTACCGCTACAAGGGTTTGAGGCATGTTTAGTTTATGTTGCAGGGGTTCGTCACCTACTTTATCACTAGTGCTTTGGAGGTTTACCCAGTGAAACCCCTTACTGGATCTGCCATATCCACGGCTAATAATGGCAGTAGTATAGTTTTGTTGAAAATATTCATTTAGGTAATTTACAAAAGGAGTTTTACCTGTGCCACCAGCACTTATATTACCAACACAAATTAAAGGAATACGAGAGGTGGTAGATTGGAATAAATTCCAGTCATACATCTTTTTTATAAACAAAGCTCCTATATAATAAAAAGGAACTAAAGGCCATAGTAATTTTCTCCACCATTGTTTCATAAAAGCAAAGTAAGCGATTATTTTGAAACCTGATGTGAAAAATATCAACTACTATCTAGTTAGATGAAATTTTATGATTCAGCTTTATGTACCTAGTGTGTAATTGTTATTTTTGTTTCTAACTTAGATTAACCAGTTAAAAATGATCATACAAGATATTTTAAATATACTCGAAGAAATGTCGCCATTGCATTATGCAGAAAGTTTCGATAATGTAGGACTTTTAGTAGGTGATGCAAATATGCATTTAAAGAAGGTTTTAGTAACCCTAGACTGTTTAGAGAGTGTAGTAGATGAAGCTATTGAAAAAGGTTGTAATTTAATAATAAGTTTTCATCCTATCATTTTTAAAGGTTTAAAGAAACTTAATGGTAAAGATTATGTGGAACGTGTAGTGATAAAGGCGATACAACATAACATTGCAATATTTAGTATGCACACCGCTTTGGATAATGATTGGTTGGGGGTAAATCATCAGATATGTTTAAAATTAGGTCTAGAAAAACAGCAAGTACTTATTGCTAAGAATGAATGCCTGATGAAGTTGAATACATATGTGCCTAAATCACATATCGACAGAGTACGTACAGCATTATTAGAAGTAGGAGCAGGTACATTGGGTAATTACAGCTCTTGTAGTTATAGTAGTGAAGGGGTGGGAAGTTTCAAAGCAAATGTAAATGCAAATCCTCATGTAGGTGAAATAGGTAAGTTACATTTTGAAGAGGAAATACAGTTACAGGTAACTTTTGAAACACATTTAAAATCTAAAGTAATAAATAGTTTACATCAATCACATCCTTATGAGGAAGTTGCCTACGAGCTTTCTAAAATAGAAAATCTACATCCACAGAAAGGAATGGGACGTGTAGGAGAACTTAAAGAGCCTATTAGTGAAGCAGAGGCTATGATGTTGATTAAAAATACGTTTCATACTCAGTGTATCCGACATAGCAATTTCATAGGTAAGCCTATAAAACGAATAGCAGTGTTAGGTGGTAGTGGTGCTTTTGCTATTGGTGCTGCTAAAAAAGAGAAAGCTGATTTGTATATAACTTCAGATGTAAAATATCACGAGTTTTTTCAAGCAGAAAATCAGTTGATTATTGCTGATATAGGACATTATGAGTCAGAACAGTATACAAA
>CAYYNF010000193.1:0-4833 GCA_964472695.1 uncultured Flavobacteriaceae bacterium | reverse complement strand
CTGTAGAAATAAGAAAAATAATATACACTACTAATCTCATAGAAAATCTGAATGGGAAAATCCGAAAATACACAAAAAATAAACTCTCATTCCCAACTGATAATGCAGTTATGAAATCTACTTTTTTAGCTTTAAGAGAATCAACTAAAAAATGGACTATGCCCATTAGAAATTGGGGAATTATTTTAAATCAATTTTTAACTATATTTGGAGAAAGGGTTCAACTTTAAAAAAAATCAAACCCTCTATATTTTAAACTTACACACTTGTTAGGATAGTGTCAGCTGAACCCTATATATTTTAAAATTATACACTTATCAGGATAGTGTCTTTATAAGGCACCTCCATCATGACTAACGTTAAAAGCATATACATACACTTGGCTATAGTTATTAGGACCAGCAGCACTACCTTCTACACTATAATTCGTCTGTGAATAATTTCCTACTTTAAAATAAGTTTCATCATAATCTAAATCTAGTAACACAGTACTTCCGTTATCTGTTATAAGGTACTGGTCAGCATTACCACTATTATAAGCTGCTCTCAACTTCCCATCAGTTGAGAAATAGCAATAATGTTTTCCATTAATTATTCTAAAAATCACCTCAAACTTATCTCCTAGCTGATAATTTTCAGTTATAGTAATATGATCTCTTAAATTACCTCCATTAAAACTCAAAAACATATGTTTACCTTCGAGCCTAAGCACCATTGAATCATCAATACCCTCGTCCTTATTTCCATGAATCTGCCCCGCAACAATATTATCTTGTTTTGTATTTAAACGATTAATAGACTCATTGATATACAATGCATGATCTCCATCTGTTGTCCAATAAATATCTTTTGAACCATCTTCCTCCCTCTCTCTTAACTCTGAACGTATATATTGTGAATTTCTTGTCGAAGAAGTACTCTCATCAATAGTTACTTCAAATACTAATGCTTTCCCATCATCACTTACATAATACTCTGGTGTTTCACCTTGATCACAAAGTTGCTTTTGCTCACTTCCATCTATATAAGTAATTTTCCATTGATTACAATTGATATAGAAATCCCAAGGATTAGATCCTGTAGGCACATCTACACTCGATGCTTGCTGTTCAACTGAAGGGGCTTCATCTACTGTAACTTGAGGTATACCATACACCTCTATTTCCGAAATACTATTCCAGTCATTTACAGTATTTCCTCCGCAAATAATCTTAACATATTTAGTAATCTCTGTTGAATTTGCTAAGTCAAATATTTCAAAATCAGCTGTAGTACCAGAAGATGTCTTTGTTTTGGAACCAACCCAATTATGACCATCTTCGCTATACTGGTAAGCAAAATAAGCTCGTCTTTCGTTTCCTTTATAATAAGCTATATTCAGATAGTCAACCTTACTAGGTTGATCCAATTCGATAATCAACTCCACTTGATCTCCAAATCCAGACCACCTTGTAGTAATATCACCATCAGTAGCATTAGAAACAGGATTTCTACTCTGCTGCTCTGAAGCAGTTAAAGCATTAATCGAAAGCTCTACTGATTTATTAGAAAGACGGTTTACACCACTACTTTCTAACTCTTCTTCATAAACAATATCACTTGTACAAGATACTACTCCCATACTTGCTAAAAGTAAAGAACTGAAAAAAGTGTTGAGTCGTGTTTTTTTAAAGTAATTCATAATTAAGTTAGTTATTTATTAAGTTTAATCAGCTTTATTTATCAAAAAGCCAATAAAAAAGTTATAAGATTATACCTAAATATATAACAGTTAAAATAAACTACTACAACGTTTTAGTAGTTTTTCGATGAAATACACAAAAAAACAAGAGAAATACAACATTTTAAGTGAATAAGAAGTTTATTTAAGTAGAAAACAAGTTAAAATCAGTTAAAAAAACTATAAATTCCAAAATTTAAGTTTTAAAAACTAAAAAAAGACAAGAAGCAGTTTATTTACTCTAAGTAAATTTAGATAGTATTTACACACAAGAATACAATTCATACATTCTTATACTAATTAAAAAAGAGAAGCTATAACTTATTAGCTATAGCTTCTCTTTCAGCATCATTGTACTGTTTTAAAATAATCCCAATTAAAGATGAAGATGCCCATCTAAGTTGTTTCTTTTCCACCTCTCGTATAAAATAAGTCCAAGTCACAGCTAAGGCCATAAATACCCTCACTTCCTTCTCTAAAAAAAGAACAATGACTTATTTATATGACAGATAATAATTCAATTAATGCAACAATATGGGAGAATATTAAACTTTATCACGAATTATTTTGTATATGAGTAATTACGTAATGAATTTTTCAATTTTGGATTCAGTTTTCAATGGTTTTATGAATAAATTTATACGCAGAATAATTGTTTACGAAATTATTCGTGGTGCCCTCTTATTATAAGGTAGCGGAATTAACCCATGAAAACTTAGCTGTTTCATCAGGCAATACTAAGCGATCACTAATACGCTGCATACGACTTGGTAACTTCGTAACAAAATCACGTGCTTTTTCTGCACTATCTGTAAGTCCTGTTAAATTTTCAATATCCCATTTTTTTATGAGACGTTGCATTATATCTATATAATCCTGTGAAGTATAAACACCTATTTTTTGAGCAGACACAGAAAACTCGTCAAATTTTGCTCCGATAGATTGACCTGTTTCACGTAAAAAATGAGCAGGCATAACTATCTTACTTTTCATCATATAAGCAAAAGCATTCATCATCTCACTAGGATCTACCTTAAAAATCTCATCCACGAAAGTACTATACGCATTAAAATGACGCATTTCATCTCCTGCAATAATTTTACACATCTTAGCTAAGCTCTTATTATTATACTTACGAGCTAATTTAGCCACTCTATTATGGGAAATGTTAGTCGCTAACTCTTGAAAACTCGTATAAACAAAATTCTTGTAAGGATCTCTATCTGTACCAATATCAAAACCATCACTAATTAAGTGCTGTGTAGTACGCTCAATTTCTTTCATATTTACCCTACCCGATAAGTAAAGATATTTATTAAGCACATCTCCATGCCTATTTTCTTCACCTGTCCAAAAGCGAACCCACTTTGACCAACCATTTCCTCCACCTTCAGCACCAAACTCACTATTCTTATCGTGCTGATCTACACCTATCACATCCATTAACCAAGATTCATAGGTAGGTAATGCTTCTTCTGTAATAGTATCTCCTACTAAAACCACCCAAAAATCATAAGGTAATTCCTTGGCTAATTCGCGTAACTCTTTAATATCTTCGATATAAGTATTTTCATTCTGTAAATCAGGCAAAAAATCTGAAGGTTGCCATACCTCGTCTACAGGTACAAGAAACTGATCAATATATCCATCCACCTTTCGCTCTAGAAGTTTCATAACCTCTAATCTTTTATTATCCATTGCCATATAATTATTCTACCTTTATAGACTCATTGATTTGAGTCTCTATTTGTTTTATAAGTTGATCACTATCTTTACTAGGGTCAATCAATACAGGAGAATGCACCTTTAAACTAAGTGTTGTAAAACCTCCTAATGGAAAATTTCCTTTCGCTGTAATTTTCCAACTATTATTGATAGTTACAGGAAGAACATACCCATCTTTAATCTGCTTAATTAAAATTTTAAGCCCCATAGTTTTATATTTCAAAGGCTTTCCATCTCTACTACGTCTTCCTTCTGGAAATATCACTGCCGTCTCTTTATTATCGTAAACACGTTTTGCAAATTCGCTAATTTTAACCAGAGACTCTCTCCTATTAGCTCTATCTATTAATACAGATCCTCCCTTTCTAAGATTATAAGATATACTTGGAATTCCCTTACCAAGTTCCTGCTTTGACACAAAATGTGGTGAAAGTTTTCTAAGATACCATACAATCATTGGAATATCAAACATACTCTGATGATTTGAGACTATGATAATAGGTTTATCTACCGGAAGATCCAAATCCAACTCGATTTTTGTCCTTACCCCTAATAGACCTAATAATTTCAATATAGTACCATTTAGCAAATCCACACTTTGTTTATGTATTTTCTTACTTATAAAATTGTAACAAATTACCTGAACAACATGAAACACCAATAAAACTAGATAAAATAATGGGATAAATACTAGAGAAAGTAAATACAAAAAGAACTTTCTGATCATAAAAAATTGTTTCTAAATATACTATGGCTATAAATTTCAATGTATTTTTAGTAAATATCAATTTTTTTAACACAATTCAATGTGCATGCATAAATATTGATATCGAACATATAGGAAAATAATTGGAGTAAACTCTAAAACAAAGCATACACCTCTAAATATCCTCGAAAATAGTCAACAATACCAATTGAAAAATGTTATGACACATATAAGTCGTTTCTTTTCACCTTCTAGTGTAAAATAAACTTGAACCGCAACTAAGGCTGTGCTCAAAATTTCTTTCTTCTATAAAGAAAAAATAATTCAACTTATTAATACGACAAAGAATATTTCAATTGGCATAATAAATCTAGGTGACGCTTTCTGCTTACTACAAAAATATGGTAAAAAAAAAAGCATCATTTAAAATGATGCTTTTAAGCTCCCCCTCTTGGGCTCGAACCAAGGACCCTCTGATTAACAGTCAGATGCTCTAACCAACTGAGCTAAGGAGGAATGTTCTTGTAGAACTATATGTTTTTGTGTAGAAATTAACCGCTTCTACGTTGCGAATATTTTTATAGCTTTATCAAGCTTTTGCTCCCCCTCTTGGGCTCGAACCAAGGACCCTCTGATTAACAGTCAGATGCTCTAACCAACTGAGCTAAGGAGGAATGTTCTT
>CAYYNF010000192.1:0-4862 GCA_964472695.1 uncultured Flavobacteriaceae bacterium | reverse complement strand
TTCTAGTTAACTACAATTTGGTGACCTTACACGACCTGGTTTACCTATAGAAATAGGATCTCGACACCCCATGTCTTTAGTTAAAAATGAAATTCTTAATGTATTTTCTCGTATCGTTTTTAATGTTAGTGAAGGTCCAGAAATAGAAGATGATTGGCATAATTTTACAGCCTTGAACTTACCAGAATATCACCCAGCTCGTGATATGCAGGACACTTTCTTCATTCAAACTAACCCTGATGTATTATTAAGAACACATACTTCTTCTGTACAGGTACGTTATATGGAAAAAAATCAACCACCAATTCGTACTATTTCTCCTGGACGTGTATTTCGTAATGAGGATATTTCAGCACGTTCACACTGTATTTTCCACCAAGTAGAAGGCCTGTATATTGATAAAGATGTTTCTTTTGCTGACTTAAAACAAACGCTGTTACATTTCACTAAAGAAATGTTCGGAAAAAGTAAAATCCGTTTACGTCCATCTTATTTTCCATTTACTGAGCCAAGTGCCGAAATCGACATTTACTGGGGACTGAAAACCGAAACCGACCATAAAATAACTAAAGGTACAGGTTGGCTAGAAATAGGGGGTTGTGGAATGGTAGACCCAAACGTACTAACCAATTGTGGAATAGACCCTAAAGAATATAGTGGTTTTGCTTTTGGAATGGGAGTGGAACGTATTGCTATGTTATTACATCAAATAGGTGATATTCGTATGTTTTATGAAAATGACGTGCGTTTCTTAGAGCAGTTTAAGAGCGTGTTGTAATTTTTTTTGTATATTATTATGATATACCTAACAAAATATTGAAGTTATGTTAAATGAATCAAAATTTAAACAAACTGTAAGTATATCTTTGAGTAAAAAGAAGGTTGTTAATGCAAAACAGTTGCTGAATCTTCTTGATTCAAAATCGAAACAAGTACATAATGTTAAATTTATTCCTCCTAAAATAGGATCTAATAATTTAGGTAAATTTTTTGTGGAATATGAGTGGTAATGAAAAAGGCTTGAGTCAATCTGAACTTATAACGGAGTTCATGGAGCTTCAAAGGGATAAGATTTCCTTAGAAAAGAGTGAATTAAATCTTAAAGCAGCTCACCTAGAGAACCAAAGGATCTTAGCACAACAATCATTAAATGTACAAGAAAAGTTATTAGAAAAAGCTCCATCGGAGTCTCGAAAGGATAAACTAGTACTTTTTGGATTTATAACAGTGATTACTATAGCTATACTATTATTTGCTGCATTTTGTTTAGATAGAGAACACGAAGAATTTATTACTTATTTAATAGGAGCTCTATCACATATAGCAGCTTTAGTGATAGGTTATTACTTCGGAAATAATAAAAATACACCAAACCCTAGCCTAGAGGATGCTGAAATAGTTGAATAAATGAAAAAAGATATAGAAATTCCTGTTGTAGAAGGCGTATACATTGCTGTCGTTAAAGAGTGGAATTCCGAGTTCGAGATGGACGATTGGAACGCTTATATTGTTAATGAAAACGATAAGCCTATTGAAGCAGTAATGGTCGTTACACAAGGATTTAGTGATAATAAGAAAACGTCTAGATTCCGTCACATGTTAGGAAGTGTGGGCGCAAAATCAGTTGGTAAAATTGAGTTAATACAAGAGCGTGTGTTATCTTTTAGAAATGAGTTTAGCGTAACTTATTTTTTAGATAATAAGCTTTTTGACAAAAAGTACATTTTCCGTCAAAATACAATTAACGAACGTGCTTTACAGGATGTTCCTTTCATAGACAGTAAAGGAGTCGTCGTAAAATAAAAGCATTTCTAATGAAAAGCTTACCTGATAAGTTACAACAAAAATTAAAGGCAAGAGACGCACAACAAGCTTTGCGTACCTTGCCCTCTTTTTTGCATCATGTTGACTTTTATAGTAACGACTACCTTGGTTTTGCTCATTCCGATAAAATTATTGAATATACTGAAGACCTACTCTCGGTATACACTAATAAATCGGGAGCGACAGGCTCCCGTCTAATTTCAGGGAATCACGAGCTTTACCCTATTGTAGAACAAAAAATAGCTGACTTTCACCAGGTAGATACAGCATTACTCTTTAATTCTGGTTACAATGCCAATGTAGGATTCTTTTCGAGTGTACCACAACGTGGTGATCTGGTTTTTTATGATGAACTCATACACGCTTCAATTCGTGATGGAATGCAGTTATCCTTAGCAAAATCTTATAAATTTAAACACAATAATTTATCTGATTTAAAAGAAAAAATCGACCGTTTAGCAATTCCCGATCAGTGTATTTACGTAGTTATTGAGTCTGTATACTCCATGGATGGAGACTCCCCTAATTTACAGCATTTTGCAGAGTACTGCGACACTAACAACTATCTATTAGTTATTGATGAAGCTCATAGTTTAGGGGTTTTTGGCTCAGAAGGAGAAGGCTTAGTACAGTATTTAGGCTTACAAGAGAAGGTTTTTGCTCAGATTATGACATATGGGAAAGCATTAGGCGTACATGGAGCTGCTATTTTGTGCAAAAAAGATCTGTATTCATATTTAGTAAATTACGCACGTAGTCTTATTTATACGACTGCTATGCCTCCACATACTGTAGCTAGTATTGGTGCAGGATATCAGATACTAAGTACACTTTCTAAAACTCATTACCTAAAGAATTTACGTCGAAATATTTCTCATTTTCAGCAAGAGTTAAAACGTCTTGAATTAGCTGGTATTTTTATTCCAAGTTATTCAGCAATTCATTGTTGTCTTATTTCAGGTAACGAGAAGGTAAAATTTGTAGCTCAATGCTTACAAAATAAAGGATTTGGAGTAAAAGCGATTTTATCACCTACAGTTTCTAAAGATGAAGAGCGGTTACGCTTTTGTTTACATGCTTATAATGACTTAAAACAAATAACTGAAGTACTAGAGCAATTGAAGCTTTTACTAGAAAAATGATAATTGTTATGCCTTTAGAATCCTGATAAAATCGTCACGAGCAATTTCCACACAACCTAGACTTTCTAGGTAGTCATTATGAATTTGGCAATCGACAAGTTTGTAACTTTTAGCCTGATAATATTTACTCAGGAATATAAAAGCTGCTTTTGATGCATTACTTTCTTTACTAAACATACTTTCTCCACAAAATACTTTTTGCTCGTATAAATCAACTCCATAAAGTCCTCCTACAAGTATATCATCTTTCCATACTTCTACTGATTTAGCTACCCCTATTTTATGCAGTTCGATATAGGCATTCATCATATCATTGGTAATCCAGGTACCTTCTTGTTCTTTTCTTTTGATGGTTGCACAGTTGAAAATCACTTGCTCAAAGGCTTTATTAAAAGTAATACTAAAGCCCGCTTTCTTAAGGTATTGCCTAGTAGATTTACTAATTTTTAAATTATCGAAAAATAGTACCATACGTGGATCAGGCGAAAACCATAAAATAGGCTGATCATCTTCGTACCAAGGAAAAATCCCACTACTATAAGCCAGCTGTAAACGTTCTTTTGAAAGATCTCCTCCAATAGCTAATAACCCATCTTCATCTGCTTGAGTAACATTTGGAAAATAGATAACTTCATCAACAATATACATAATTTAGCCCTGTAATTTTACAGGGCTAAATTATGAAATACGAATGAAAAAGGGATATTTTATGATATTAACATTCCATTATTAACATTTGTCTCATCAGGATTTACAAAAACGAGTTTCCCTTCATTATTTTCTGTCATTAAAATCATACCTTCACTTTCAACACCTCTCAATTTTCTTGGAGCTAGGTTCACGAGTACCGTTACCTGTTTTCCGATAATAGCTTCTGGTGCAAAGTGTTCTGCAATTCCCGACACGATGGTACGTGTGTCAATCCCTGTATCGACCTTTAATACTAGTAACTTCTTTGCTTTAGGCATTTTCGAAGCTTCCACTATACGCCCTACACGAATATCTAATTTACTAAAATCTTCGAAAGTTGCAGTAGCTTTTTGCGGCTCTACTTCTTTTTCAGCACTCTCATTAGCTTTCTTAGTAGCTTCTAGTTTATCCAATTGTTGCTGTATACTAGTATCTTCAATTTGAGCAAATAGTAATTCAGGTTTACCTGCTTGGATTTGGTGCCCCGCAGCTAATAAGGTTTCTGCATTAACAATAGCATTCCAGTTTGTAAAACTCTCCTGAATATTCAATATTTTACGAAGTTTTTGAGCAGTAAATGGTAAGAAAGGCTCTGAAACACTTGCTAAAGCACTCGCTATTTGTAATGCTATATACATAACTGTTTTAGTACGCTCAGGATCTGTTTTTATCAATTTCCAAGGCTCTAAGTCAGCAAGGTATTTATTTCCTAAACGAGCAACATTCATCATTTCTTGCGAAGCCTCTCGGAAACGGTAACGCTCTATTGAACTTGCGATTACAGCTGGATAAGCTTTTAGTGTCGCTAAGGTTTCTTCATCAATTGCTGTAAGTTCTCCTGGTTCTGGAACAATACCCTCATAATATTTATTTGTAAGTACTACAGCTCTATTAATAAAGTTCCCAAAAATAGCTACTAACTCACTGTTGTTACGTGTCTGAAAATCTTTCCAAGTAAAATCATTATCCTTAGTTTCAGGTGCATTTGCAGTTAGTACATAACGAAGTACATCCTGCTGATTAGGGAAATCTTCCAAATATTCGTGTAACCATACTGCCCAATTTTTAGAAGTAGAAAGCTTGTTACCTTCTAAATTTAGAAACTCATTAGCAGGAACATTATCTGGTAAAATATAACTTCCTTCAGCCTTCAACATACTAGGAAATACGATACAGTGGAATACAATATTATCCTTTCCTATAAAG
>CAYYNF010000191.1:0-4871 GCA_964472695.1 uncultured Flavobacteriaceae bacterium | reverse complement strand
AGTAAATACTGAACCTAAAAATGGGTTCATACCCGAAACGAACATGTGGTGTCCCCATACAATTGTTGATAGGAAAGCGATTGCAATGATCGACATTACCATAGCACGATAACCAAAAATTGGCTTACGAGCATTTGTAGCAATAATTTCAGAGGTAATTCCTAGAGCTGGTAATAATACAATATATACCTCTGGGTGTCCTAAGAACCAGAATAAATGCTCGAATAATACAGGAGAACCTCCTTGATTATGTAATACCTCTCCTTGGATAAAGATATCACTTAAATAGAATGAAGTACCAAAACTTCTATCCATTATTAATAATAAAGCCGCTGATAATAATACTGGGAAAGAAATAACTCCAATAATTGCTGTTATAAAAAATGCCCAAATCGTAAGAGGTAATCTCTTCATTGACATCCCCTTTGTTCTTAAGTTCAATACTGTTACTACGTAATTTAAAGAACCTAATAAAGAAGAAGCAATAAAAATTGCCATAGAAACTAACCATAAAGTCATTCCTAAACCAGAACCTGGCATTGCTTGTGGTAATGCTGATAATGGTGGGTAAATTGTCCATCCTGCCGCTGCTGGTCCAGCCTCAACAAACAAACTAAATACCATAATAACACTACTCACGAAAAATAACCAGTAAGAAACCATGTTCATAAATCCTGAAGCCATATCACGTGCCCCAATTTGAAGAGGGATCAATAAATTACTGAATGTACCACTAAGCCCTGCTGTAAGTACAAAAAATACCATTATGGTACCGTGAATAGTCACTAAAGCCAAATATACATTAGGATCCATTACTCCTTCTGGAGCCCATTTCCCTAATAATACATCAAATACCTTAAAAGATTGCTCAGGCCATGCTATTTGCATTCTGAACAATAGAGACATGGCAATACCAATTATTCCCATAATCAGTCCTGTCACTAAATACTGTTTACCGATCATTTTATGATCGAAACTAAATATATACTTAGTAACAAATGTCTCTTTGTGATGATGTCCGTTATCGTGTGCTGACATATACTATGTATTAAGTTATACTTTTTATTTTTATTAATTTGAAGCTACTTGACGGAATGTCTTTTGCTCTGCTAACCAATTTCTGTAGTCTTCCTCAGACTCTACTACAATCTTCATTTGCATATTGAAGTGAGAAGCTCCACAAATCTTATTACATAATAAATAGTAATTAAACTCGTAAGGTTCTAACGCCTCTTCTCCTTTTGCTACTAACTCTTTACTTTTCTCTGCACGAATTTTATTAATTGTAGCCACCTTTTCTATCATAAATTCAGTTTGTCTGATTTCCTCGGTAGTTTCAATTGGCGTGTAAGAAAACTGAGTAATCATACCTGGAACAACATTCATTTGTGCTCTAAAGTGTGGCATATATGCCGAGTGTAATATATCCTGTGAACGTAACTTGAAAATTATTTTTTTGTTAACAGGTAAATGTAGCTGATCTGTTACAATATCATCCATTGCATAAGCGTCAGAAGCATCGATACCTAACGTATTAACTCCTTCTATGAAACGTACATTAGCTTTACCTAGTACGTTATCAGCTCCTGAGTAACGTGCTCTCCATCCAAACTGATAAGCATATAATTCGATCACTATAGCATCTTCGTCATCTTCATCAATGTTTGTAATATCAGTCCAAGCAGATAAACCATAAAGAATAAGACCGGCCAAAGTAATAATTGGAATTACTGTCCAAACAATCTCTAATGTATCATTATCAGGAAAATAAGTTGCTCTCACTCCTTTTTTCCCTTTGTACTTAAATGCAAAGTAATGTAGGAAAAACTGTGTAAGAAACTGTACAAACATAATAAGTACTACAGAAATCATCATAAGTCTATCATAGTCTTCACTATGAGCTGACGAACCTGCAGGAAGGAAGTAACTCCAGTAGTTAGTAAAGCAATAGATCATTAATCCGTAAAGGAAAATAACGAAATATAACATCAACTTACCTTGTAAGCTATTATCCTTATCATTTGCGATCTGAGAAACACTGCCCTTACCTTGTGATAACTTAAAGATCTGTGAGAGTTGCCAAAATGTGACTCCTAGTAGGGCTAGGATTAATAAGATTAAAAAAACTGTCATTGTTGATAGTGCTTAATTAAATGATTTCTTTTATTAATAATGGAAGTGTTTACTCTCTTCTAGTAATGGGTTCCCTTTATTTTCTAATGGAGCTTTAGTAAGCGCCTTGAAAACTACTAGCATAAATACCCCTAAGAATAATAGTATTGCACTCACTTCTATATAACCTATTGACCAAGACGCTCCTACTGTTGCAGGCATTACCATATTAAATACATCTATATAATGACCAAATAAGATTACAACCCCTCCTAATACAACTAACCAATTGATACGCTTGTAGTCTGAATTTATTAATAATAAAAGTGGGAATAAAAAGTTTAAGATCAACATTCCAAAGAATGGAAGTTTGAAATCGTTAATTCTTTGAATGTAATAAGTAACTTCCTCTGGAATATTCGAGAACCAGATCAATAAGAACTGAGAGAACCATAAATAAGTCCAGAAAATACTAAGACCAAACATGAACTTTGCTAAATCGTGCATATGACTGTCATTTACATAAGTCATATATCCCTGAGACTTTAAGTAAATCGTAATTAAAGCAATTACAGTGATACCACTTACTAACATACCAGCTAATACATACCAACCAAATAATGTACTGAACCAGTGTGGATCAAAACTCATAATCCAGTCCCAAGACATCATAGATTCTGTGTATAAAAAGAATACTAAGAAAACAGCTGAGATCTTAAAACTCTTCTTATACCACTTGTTTCCTTGTGGCTCTTCGTCTTGCTTTCTCGAAAATTTAACAGCAAAATGTCTGTAAATATTCCAACCTAATAAGTACAATACTGCACGTATTATAAAAGTCGTTGGGTTCAACCAAGCAGATTTACCCTGAATTAATTCGTCATGAGCAACTACCTCTGGATCCATCCATACAAATAAGTGATTTAGATGTGCTCCTGAAAGTGCAAAAAGAACTAATAATATTACTCCTCCTGGAAGTAAATAAGCCGTAATACCTTCCATTACTCTAAATAACACTGGAGACCATCCTGCTTGTGCTGCAAATTGGATTGCATAAAATGCAAGTACTCCTAATGATATCATAAAGAAAAAGAATGCTGCTACATAAACTGCAGCCCAAGGCTTATTTTGTAACTGATGTAACACATGCTCTAAATGTTTCTGATGCTCATCACCATGTACATCTTCTGCATGTGCTGCTCCATGATCATCGTGGTGTGCAGTATGTGCTGCATCGTTATGACCATGATCACCATGACTTGTAGTGGCGTGTGCTTCACCATGACCTCCGCCATGGTGTGCATCTTCTGCCAATAACTGTTCTACCTCTTCAATACTATGTGGTACTGATGAAAATCCTACGGCTAAACCAATAAGACCAAAGACCACAAATAAAATAGGTAATAATTTTAAGGTTTTTGATATTGTATACATGTCCTAAAATCGTAATTCGTAATTATTTTTTATTTGTTGCTTTATGTGAATGGTGAGATTTTCCGCCAAGGATATTAATCTTACTTTTAAACACTTTTTCACTCTTTACTTCGTGAGTAGTAGTCTTTCCATGAGCTTCATGGTGAGCTACTTCTTCCACTTCCGCTGCTACTTTTTTAGCTACCGAAGCCTTTGGTGCAACAACCTTATCTATTCTTGGAGCTTTACCATTTAAGTTCGCCTTTAAAGACTCTACATATTGCGTAATTAACCAACGTTCTTCTATGCTTGTTTGTGCTGCATAAGACCCCATCGAGTTAATTCCATAATACATTACATGGTAAATACTTCCTTCTGTAAGATTTCTACCAGGGTCATTATAAGCGGGAACTCCTAAGATTTTCTCTCTCTTAACTAAAGTACCTTTACCATCACCTTTTTTACCATGACAAATAGCACAATAGATATCATATAAAGCCTTTCCCTTTTCTGCATTTTCCTGCGTATAAGGAAGAGGATTCTTTAATTCTTTCTTTGCTTGTGCATATCCCTCTGATGAATTTTCATAATCATAAGGTAGCCATCCTCTATGAACCGTACCTTCAACAGGCGTAAGTGCCTCTGAGTTATGATTATCGCTAAATATATCATGAGAACTGTAAGCTTCATAACCTACAGATTCATACATATTAGGAAAATACTGATAATTAGGCTTACGTTTACTATTACAAGAAGTTACTAATGCTAAAGCTGCTAAAGCAAATAGTGTATTAACAATCTTTTTCATGTTTATGCCTCTTCTTTTAATTTAATATCTACAGCACCTGTTAACTTAAGGAACTCAGTAATTTCCTCAACATTGTTATCATTAGCACCTAATTCAATTGCAAACAAATCATCTGTAGTTCTTTCATCTGGATTTTCAGCTTTTTTGAAAGGCCACAATCTACTTCTCATATAAAAAGTGATTACCATAAGGTGAGCTGCAAAGAATACTGTAAGCTCGAACATAATTGGAACAAATGAAGGTAAGTTTTCAATAAAACTAAAACTTGGTTTCCCTCCAATATCTTGAGGCCAGTCTTCAATCATGATAAAGTTCATCATTGTTGCAGCAACTGTAGTACCAACTAAACCATATAAGAAAGCACAAACCGCCAAACGTGTATGTGGCAACCCCATTAATTTATCTAATCCGTGCACTGGAAAAGGTGTATACACCTCTTCGATATGATAGTGCTTTATTTTTAATGCTTTAACAGCATCCATCAATACCTCGTCGTCAAGGTAATAAGCATGTACAACTTTTGAAGCCATATTTATAC
>CAYYNF010000190.1:0-4877 GCA_964472695.1 uncultured Flavobacteriaceae bacterium | reverse complement strand
CTACGAACCTGCTCAGGTAAACACTATCTTGGTAGATTCTACAGTACAAGAAGTTCGTAAATATCACCGTGTTGGTAAATTTTCATTAACTAACCAAAACGGAACGGTGATTACACGTGAAGACTATAAAAATAAAGTATATATCACTGATTTTTTCTTCACTACTTGTCAAACTATCTGCCCGAAAATGACACAAAATATGTCTGTGCTTCAAGATCGTCTTAAAGACCTTAATGTCTATCTACTATCACATACGGTAATGCCTGAAATAGATAGTGTACCTATACTTAAACAATATGCAGAAAAACATAAGGTGAATTCTAAAAAATGGAACTTAGTTACAGGATCTAAAAAAATGATATATGACCTTGCACGAAAATCTTATCTTGTAGCTAAAGTTCGTCCGTATTCAAAATATGACCTAATTCATACCGAAAACTTCACTTTGGTGGATAAAAAAGGTCGTATCCGAGGTTACTACGATGGTACTGACCCTGAGGCTATAGAACAACTGATAGAAGATGCCAAATACTTAATCACGAAAGGGAAATAGCTAATCAATGCTTAACATTTTATAAAGTATTGATATTAAAAAATATCACTTACCTTTGCAGTGCTTTAGGTTTTTATCTTTTTAATAAAAACTATAAAATTAAAAGGGAATTTGGTGAAAACCCAAAACTGTACCCGCAGCTGTAAACTCTGTAGTATGTATCATTAACCTGTTGACTAGAGAATCATATGAAAAGCTTTTAACAATTATGTCACTGTGTACTCCATGGGAAGGCGTTAAAAGTAGAGTGAGTCAGAATACCTGCCTAAATGCCTAACATAGTATAAACTTTCGGGAATAAAAGTTATAATATGATGGTTTGGTCGTGGAACATAAAAAACGTGTAAAAGAGAAATTTTAAAGGAACAAATATAAATTTAGATATCGTAATAAGATTTCTTATGTAGAGTACAGATAATATTGTTCCTCTACTTTGACTTTCTTATAATGATACTCCTGTGATAAAATAAAACTTTTCTTTATCACATAATTTCTTATTCAATTTTCACGATATATTTATGTTACGATTTATATCTAATTATTATCATAACTATTCCCCTTTTAATTAAAATTAAAATGGGTAAGGATATTGCAAAAAGTACACACACCTTTTTATTTTGTGATGGAGGGTGTTGTCAAAAAAAAGGTAGTGACCCAGTGGTGAGAGCTGCAAGATCGTATTTACGTAATCGTGGATTATGGGATACAACACATACTATCAAAACACGTTGTAACGGAAGGTGCGAAGATGCTCCTACTTGTATTGTGAATCGTGGTGAATATTGGTACAAAGAACTTACTTCTGAAAACATTGTTTCAATACTTGAAAGCCATATTGAAAGGGATCTGCCTTTGAAGGAACATCTCTTATACCAAAAAGGAGAAGACGAAGTGAAATCTAACAACCCACGAACTTCTAAAAAACCTGAGCCTTTCTGTAAAAAAAATGACTCAGAGTTAGGTGAATGCTATATCTCTAGAGGCTTTAGTTCAGATCAATACCTACATCCCTTATTTGTGTATCTTTCAGAAAATCCTGAAGGAATTACACTTCAGCTTAATGATGAATATCCACTTCCTTTTAAGAAAATAACTGAGGTTGTTTACACTGATAAATATCAATTACACCTCATCACAGATGATACACGTATACCTTTTACAATTGCTGTAGTACCTAAGGATGATAAAGAATTACAACGCACTAAGATCTCTTGTACAGAATACTTTTATCAAGCTGAAAAACAAAAAGCAGGTGTACGATTCAAAAATAAATTTGGTTCAACTCTAGGGCATATATTTATTGATACAACAAAAAGCGAAGCGTGGGAATATTGTAAAACAATACAATTATTAAACACTCCATTAGAAATATAAGTTATGAGTAAAAAAGTATCTATACTAGGTTTAGGATGGTTAGGCTTACCTCTAGCCATGAAACTACATAATGAAGGCTATGTTATTAGTGGTAGTACAACTACCCTAGATAAAATGAAAACTTTATCAGAACAGCCTTTTCAAGTAAGTCGAATATATGTAGATACAAATACTATATTAGGAGACTGGGAATCATTTATGCATCAAACTGATATTTTGATAATCAATTTCCCTCCAAAACGTATTGCCAATATCGAAACCATACACCCAAAACAAATTGAAGAAATTATAAAAAGAACTCCTAAATCAACAAAAGTTATTTTTGTAAGTTCTACATCGGTATACCAAAATACCAACTCACTCATCGACGAGTCAGTGACATGTTTACCTGAAAAAGCTTCAGGAATTGGTCTAATAGAAGCTGAAAACTTACTGAAAGCTCATTTTGACAAAAACCTGACTATTTTACGTCTTGCAGGACTAATAGGACCTAAACGTCATCCAGGGCGTTTTTTAGCAAATAAAAAACAACTTAAAAACCCTAATGTTCCTGTTAACCTCATTCATCAAAAAGACTGTATTGGACTTATTAAAGAAATTTTGGTTCAAGACTGTTTCGGAGAAACCCTAAATGGATGTGCTGACATACACCCTAAACGCAAGGATTTTTATGAAAATGCTGCATTAGAACTTAAATTACCGCCACCTGTTTTTGAAACACAGAAAGCAAGTGACTACAAAATAATAGACAACTCTAAATCGAAATCTATACTTAACTTCAAATACGAGTTTTCTAATCCAGAATGGATCTTTTCTCGAAAAGCTTAACTTATAAAATCACCCAACATGAAAGAAGGAATTTTACTATGTGGCCATGGTACACGACGTGAAGCCGGAGTTAAATCATTCAAACGGCTCGTGAGCATTCTCAAAGAAAGATATCAAAATGAATATGAAGTAGATTATGGCTTCTTAGAATTTAACCACCCTACTTATGAGGCTGCTGTAGAGCGTATGTATGCAAATGGTATTCGAAAAATATACGCGTTACCTGTGATCCTTTTTGCAGGTTCACACGCTAAGAATGATATACCCTATGAACTAAATACCCTACAAAGCTATCATGATGACCTTAGCATTTCTATGGGAAAACACATTGGTGTAAGTTCCTTTCTGCTAGACTTATCTCGTAAACGTATTGAAGAAACCGAGCAAAATCTAAGTAAAGTAGATCGAAAGGAAACCTGCTTAGTAGTAGTGGGTAGAGGAACCACGGATCCTGACGCTAATAGCGATGTTGCTAAACTTACTCGTATGCTTTGGGACGGAATGGGCTTTGGTTTTGCGACCACTGTATATAGCGGTACAGCCTACCCTAAAGTAGATGAAGGGTTACAATTAGTTGATAAACTAGGATTTAAGCGTACTATTGTTGTGCCATTCTTTTTCTTTACAGGGGTTTTATTAGAACGTATCCAGAGTAAAGTAGATACAATGAATGAGCGTTCTGACCTCGAATATATATGTACGGATCCTTTTGGAGCTGATGAACTTATTCTTCAAGCCTTTGATGAACGTTTGTATGAAGCTAAAAATGGTATAGCAAATATGAACTGTCAAATGTGTAAATACCGTAAACAAGTAATTGGCTTTGAAGAAGAGCAAGGAAAGGAACAGATGGGGCATCACCTCAACGTAAAAGGTATTCTGTTTGAAGAGGATGAGAAACCTGATGATACACAAAATAGTTTCACAACCAAGATCAAAAAGATACTAGGAATATGAGCACAGGGCAGATTTATGGTGTTTCTCTAGGTCCTGGTGATCCAGATTTAATTACACTAAAAGGATTAAACGTATTACAAGAAGTTGATAAGATTTATTATCCAGGGTCATTGTTTAAAAACCATCGAAAATCAAGTTATTCACTTTCAATTTTAGAACATTATGACCTAAAAAAATCTCAACTTGAAGGCTTTTACCTAAGGATGGACTTATCCAGAGAACAAGCTAAAGAAGTGTATGAAGAAACCTTTCAGAAAATTTTAGTTGACTATCGAAAGGGGCTATCAATTGCTATTGTCTGTGAAGGAGACCTTAGCACATTTAGTTCGTTTTCTTATTTACTAGAAAAGATACAGACACATCGACTTAACATAGAGCTTGTACCTGGCATTAGCTCTTACTTACATTTATCTGCTGAATCTCAAATACCACTATGTTTACAAAATGAAAAAGTAGCTATAGTACCTCGCATCCAAACCAAAGAGGAATTAACTGAGGTAATCAACCACTTCGATACAGTAGTACTTATGAAAATCATCTCTGTAGTTGAAACTATTAGTGAAGTAATTGACCCAGAAAAACACAGTGTTACCTATGCTGAACACTTGGGAACTGAAAAACAATTTATTACTGAAAACTGGCATGATGCCTATAAAAGAAAAACTCCTTATTTTTCGCTCATTATTATAAAAAAAATCAATTCATGAAAATAACCGTAGCAGGCTTAGGCCCTGGAGACATCAATTATATGCTACCCGTAGTGAAGAATGCTTTAGAAAAAGCAGAAGTCGTTATTGGTTATGATTACTACTTTCAATTTGGAGCATCACTTTTTAACGAAAGTACCGAATTAATATCAATGCCCTTAGGGAAGGAAGAAGCAAGAGCACACAAGGCTATTGAAAAAGCTAAGGAAGGTAAATATGTTGTGGTAATTGGATCTGGTGATGCTAGTATTTATGCTATGGCAGCTATTGTTTATGAAGTAGTCTCTAAACAAAACGACTTAGACATTGATCTGGAAACACTTCCTGGTGTTTCGGCATTTCTTGCTGTAGGAAGCAAACTTGGAGCTCCACTAGGTCATGATTTTTGTTGTATATCACTGTCAGATCTTATGACTCCTTGGAATAAAATAGAACAACGAATCAGAGCTGCCGCTATG
>CAYYNF010000189.1:0-4883 GCA_964472695.1 uncultured Flavobacteriaceae bacterium | reverse complement strand
AGGTACTGTAGTGCAAGAAGGAAAGTCAGTAAAGGTTGCAGTAACTGATGGTTATGTGTATTTATTGAAACTTCAGTTGCCTGGTAAGCGTATGATGTCGGTTACGGAACTTTTAAATGGTTATAGCTTTGAAGGTGTTTCTTTGATGTTTTAGGGTGAAGTTTATTTTAAATTATTAATAAAGTGTTAATAAAATGTTAATTTGATTCGTGCTTTATGTATTAATCAAATAAATATTTGGATACTAAATTTAAGCGTATAAATTTGTGTAAACTTGAAGACGAACTTAAGTAAATTTAAGAATTAACGTAAATAAAGATGAATAAGACAGAATTAATCGACAGTATTGCTGAGAAAGCAGGTATTACAAAAGCAGCAGCAAAAACTGCTTTAGAAACATTTTTAGCCGATGTTGGTAATACTTTAAAGGAAGGTGGAAAAGTATCATTAGTAGGTTTCGGATCTTGGTCAGTAACTGAAAGAGCTGCAAGAGATGGAAGAAATCCACAAACAGGAGCAACTATTAAGATTCCTGCAAAAAATATCGTAAAGTTTAAAGCGGGGTCAGAATTGTCAGCTTCGGTTAACTAAACGCATAACATATTTATTGTTGTAAAAAAGAGCTTTTTGAATAAAAGCTCTTTTTTTTGATTAAAATTATCCCTAAATTCAAGCAACTATAACAATATAAACTGGAAAATATGCTTTTAGCAAACATAAAATCAGGGAGTGTTTTGGTTGCACAGCCGAAGATATTAGGGGAATCTTTTTTTGAGAGATCGGTTGTTTTAGTAGCTAAGCACGAAAAAACAGGCTCAGTAGGCTTTATTATAAATAAACCTGTACATATTCACTTGAGTGACGTATTTGCCGGGATTAATAAAGATTTTGAAATTTTTAGTGGAGGGCCTGTCGATCAAGATAAACTTTATTTTATACATAATTGCCCTGATCTAGTGCCTAATAGTATCGAAATTAGTAATGGAGTGTACTGGGGAGGCGACTTTGAAGTGGTTAAAAAGTTAATTCAAGATGATGTGATTGATACTTCGAATGTACGCTTTTTTCTAGGGTATTCGGGTTGGGAAACGAATCAGTTGGTTTCTGAAGTAAGCGAAGATTCTTGGATTGTAAAAGATTCGATTGATCAAGAAATTATTTCTTCAAAACATAAAGACTTGTGGAGGACTGAACTACGAAAGTTAGGAGGGGAATTTCTGTTATGGATTAATTCTCCTAAGGATCCTTCTCATAATTAATAGATGTTAAATGCTTAGTTTATCATTAAAAAATGATAAATTAGAATTATGAAATTATTACAATCTTACATACATATAGCTTTATTATTACTGGCCTCTTCCATAAGTGCTCAACGTTTGTTAGTCCCTGTTCCTTTGGACAAGGTTGAAGCAACCGTAGAAAATATAGTATTAGGTAAAGTCATTGCTCAGAATTCAGAATATGATGATGCTTACGAAAAAATTTATACAAAAAACACTGTAGAGGTTTATACTGTTTTTAAAGGAAAAGCTATAGACACTATACAGGTTTTTACTAAGGGAGGATCTATAGGTGATGAAGCACAAGTATATCACCCAGCACTCAGACTTACTAAAGGTGATATGGGAGCTTTCTTCTTGACGCCTTACGGAGATCATTCAAATCATTACAAATGTTATGCAGATTTACAAGGTTTTTATAA
Source organism: uncultured Flavobacteriaceae bacterium (assembly GCA_964472695.1). Taxonomy (GTDB): domain Bacteria; phylum Bacteroidota; class Bacteroidia; order Flavobacteriales; family Flavobacteriaceae; genus Aquimarina. Next base: position 3,181 of record CAYYNF010000189.1, on the reverse strand, counting down.
ATATGATATTTATAGGAACAAGGTGAGTGCTCCTTTTTATAATTATCCTTCAATAGAAGAGTTTGAGAAAGGCCTATCACAACTTACAGGGCAACCCAATCAACTGAAAGCTGCTTTTTATCCTTTTCAGTTTGCAGCACGTACTTCTGCTACACAAAATATAACAGGTTTGTCGCCTTTACAAATACGTGCAGGAGCTTCAGAGGTGCTTACGATTACAGGAACAGGTTTTGGTGATATAATAGGTGAAGTTCAATTTAGGAATGCCGATTTAGGTGGAAGTAATTTTTTATCAGCTGATCCTTATGATATTATCTCGTGGTCTGATGAGGAAATACAACTTTACGTACCCGCCTATGCAGGTTCAGGAGAGGTTGTTGTTAAGAGAAAAGATGAGCAGATGTTGATCTCGGTAGATGAACTCGTTATTATCAGTTCTGAAATTAGTGCAAGGTTTAATGAATTTCCAAACAGAAGCTTTCGTCCTAAGTTAATCGATGATGACGGTCAGGGAGGGTATACGTGGATTTTTAATAAGGATTTTGCTCAAAATCTAGAGGCTTATAATGCTTTTCAGCGTTCAATTGATTCTTGGGTGTGTGCGACCAATGTTAGTTTCTTGTTGTCGAATAGGTTTACCTCTATAAAGTCGTCATCCATGAGGGATGGGGTTAATTTAGTGGCTTACAGTACGCCTCAGCAAGCAGAAGAGCTAGGTGTGGGTATTTTGGCAATAACGACAAGTTACTTTTCAGGTTGTGATCAATCAGGTGCTTTAAATGTGTTTGTTGCTGAAATGGACATGACCATAAATAGTAATTATAATTGGAATTTTACAGAGGATACTCCTGATATTGATGAATTTGACTTTCAGGGAACGGTAACACACGAGTTAGGGCATGCTCACAATTTAGGTCATGTTATTCAAGAGGGGGCTTTAATGCATTTCAATACAAATATAGGAGAGTCAAGTGCTACGCGTGACATTGATGAAGATGCCATACAAGCAGGTATCTTAAATTATGAGTATTCTAAAACGGGAGGAATTTGTGAGGATAATACTTATGTTGTAGATCGTGAGTGTATGGATTACTCAACAACGAATCAATTGGGTATTACTGAAGAGGTAGTAGCTGCATACTCAATAACCGAAGGGGTTTATCGAGTTATTAATCATACCTATCTTGAGAGTGTACGTGTATATGATATTAAAGGGAATTTAGTCCTTGAAACGGAAGATAGAGAAATTAATATTGCACATCTTAAGCCGGGATGTTATTTTGTGCGTATTAGTCACGGGGCTAATTCTGAAACTTATCAAACTATTGTGAAATAATCTAAAGAAATATTTAATGGCTATGAATAAACAGGAATTGTATTGTTGTTTTTATAGTCTGTATATTCTTGTAATTCAAAATATAATTAAAGCATAGCTTATCTATTAAGTTGTGCTTTTTTTGTCGGTATAATATTCTATTTTGTCTAATTTTTCTTTACTATCTGTATAGGTTGTTATCTTCAAGTTGTTAATTTCGTACATTTGAAGTTCTTTTATATTTTGATAGGTATACATGACTTGTTTAAAGAGGAAATTTTTTTACTTAAGTGTTTGTTATTGAGTGGTTTGTGGTTAATTGGGTGTTTTTGATGATTTTTAGTTCTAAAAGTCATTTACTTAATGAAACAGGGCTTTCGTTAAAAACTACTTCTAATATACATAAAACCAGTTTTAAAGTTTGAAAAAAAGCTAAAGTTTTATCTTCTTGTATATAGACATGATATTTTATCAGAATAATTTGAAAACCAATAACTGTCATATGAATTTTTTATTACTAAACCGTATGAATCGGAATCCAAAGGCATTTAAGTCTTTGTTGATTTTATTATTAAACTTTTGTGCCTTTAGCTTTCTAAATGCACAGGAGGTAACAGGTCGTGATCCTTTCTTTGGAGGGGATCGAATGGATGTGTATTTCAATAGTGCTAGCTCTCGTGCAGCATTGAATAACAATTCAGACTTTAACTGTTTTACTGTTGCAGAAGGATTAACTGCAACTCAGAAGGCTGTTGCTTATGGAGGTGATGCTGCTGATTATACTACTGACACTGGTACGTATTCAAGTAACATGATGTCTGCACTAAGTGCAAAGACAGCAAATGTTATTTCACCTTTCTTAGGAGTGAATGATGTGGTTGTATTTCGTAATGCTTCTTTAACGCCAGATGTACTTAATTTTGATATTGTAGCTACAGTAGTTTCTGTGGTGGACTTTCCAGGAGAGTTAGATACAGATCCAAGTTTAACTATCTCAGATGGTATTTACAATACAGCAAGTTTATCTTCGTTTGTACAGCCTAATATGAGTGGTGAAACTAACCGAATCTCTTTTAAGGTAGCTTCTACTTCGGTATTTGATAACCATTCAGACTCAAGTATTGAAGGAAGAGAGTGTTCTGCAAGAATAGAAGTGACTTTCTATGAAGCGGGTACTTATACTGGTCCAGGTTCAGGAACAGCAGTAGCCATTGCACCTTCTTTTGAGATTAAAGATATCGATAAGTATATTACTGATGATGGTACTAAGAACTACGAGTTCGTAAGTTTTGATACGTCACAGTTCAGTACGTTGTTTATTACAGATGATTCTTATTTACAACCACGTTTAGAGGGAACGATGTTAACTTTAGAGTCAACAGGTACTAATGATGATGAAGGGGATACTAACGAAGCGAATACTATCGATAGAGCGGCTTGTAATACAGAGGGAATTCCTTGTCAAATAGGTGCTAATGATGAAAATGATATGCTTACCGTACGTTTCAATGGAGGGGAATTATATTCTTTTCAATTTGAAATAGGAACAGAAGGAGCTCCACAGCATAAGGGACCAAACTTCCAGTTAGCTTCAGCAGTTGGAGATGATTTTGGAGCAGGTGATCCACCAGTAGTGATTAATGGAGATACCGATGAGGATGGTGTACCTGATGTAATAGATTTAGATGATGATAATGATGGTATTTTAGATGAGGATGAAGTATGTGATGGAAGTACTGTGTTTACAAGTTCAGTAAGTAACACGTATAACCCGTCAAGAATATATACAACGTATACATTTACTAGCTTTTCAGGTTTAACTGAAAATTTAACTTCAGAATTAAAATTTGATATTACTTCTTGTAG
>CAYYNF010000188.1:0-4891 GCA_964472695.1 uncultured Flavobacteriaceae bacterium | reverse complement strand
TATCTATATTAAAATGCTAGTAACTACTTATTAGATATTAGCAGATTTTACAGTTTTGATAATACGACCAGCGATTTTGTATGGATCACCATTAGAAGCTGGACGACGATCTTCTAACCATCCTTTCCATCCTTTTTCTACAGTGATAATAGGGATACGGATAGATGCACCACGGTCAGAAACTCCATAAGAGAAATCTGTGATTGCTGCAGTTTCGTGCTTACCTGTAAGACGTTGGTCATTGTAAGCTCCATAAACATCGATATGCTCTTTTACTACTGGACGGAAAGCTTCACAAATTTTCTTGTAAGTTTCTTCTGAACCACACTCTCTAAGTACAGAGTTTGAGAAGTTTGCGTGCATTCCTGAACCATTCCAATCTGTATCACCAAGTGGCTTTGGATGCCATACTACTTGTAATCCGTAAGATTCTCCGATACGCTCTAAAAGGTAACGACAAATCCAGATTTCATCACCAGCTAAACGTGCACCCTTAGCAAAACACTGGAATTCCCACTGTCCAGCAGCAACCTCAGCATTGATACCTTCTACGTTTAAACCAGCTTCAAGACATACATCTAAATGCTCTTCTACCATTTCTCTTGCAAAAGCGTTTTTAGCACCTACAGAACAGTAAAACTGACCTTGTGGAGTTTGGTCTTTTGGAAAACCTACAGGTAAGTTAGTTTCTACATCATATAAGAAATACTCTTGCTCAAAACCAAACCAGAAGTCATTATCGTTATCATCGATAGTAGCTCTACCATTAGTTTCGTGTGGTGTACCATCAGCATTTAAAACCTCAGTCATCACTAAGTATCCATTAGTTCTTTGTGGGTCTGGGTAAATAGCTACAGGCTTTAATAAGCAGTCTGAGTTTCCTCCTTCTGCTTGACGCGTAGAACTTCCATCAAATGACCATATTGGACATTCTTCTAAAGTACCTTTAAAGTCATCTACAATTTTAGTTTTACTTCTAAGATTTGCAGTTGGCTGATATCCATCAAGCCAGATGTACTCTAATTTAGCTTTACTCATAATATATCTTAAATACAGTTAAATAGTTGTTTTTGTAGTGACAAATATAGTAAAAACTTACGTAGTAATACTTACTTTTTTACGGGAATACTAAAAAATACACTTAATTTTACAACTTAGTATTTTACTATACGTATTTTTAATACATTAATAAATCTAAGTATAGTTTATTGGTTTTTTGATAAAAAAATCAGATTTACTATCCTAAAAAAATCAATATAAGCGATTAAAAAGAGTAAATTTAGACATTAAATAATGACAAATCACATGAGAAAACATCTATTACTCCTATGTTCAACACTTATTTTTAGCATTTTTATAACAAATGCACAAACCCGTTTATTTATAGATCCTGATTTTCCTAGTTATGGATATTCACACAAAACAATGGGTATACTCCCTTTTGCAACAGAAATCAACCTAAGACCAAGACAGTTAAAAAAAATGCAAGCAGGTGATCTTGAAAAAATGGAACACCAAGAGTCTCTAAATATACAAGAATCCATGTATTCATGGTTTTTAAGGAGAAAACAACAAAACAAACTATGGGTAGATGTACAAGATGTTACCACAACTAACGCTATTCTTGCTAAACACAATATCACATCTGACAATATTAGCGAATATACGCCCTCTGAAATTGCGAAAATATTAGAAGTAGATGCATTAATAAGAGGTGATTTTCAGACTTCTAAACCTATGTCAGAAGGTGCGAGTATTGCCTTGGGGTTACTTGTTGGATTCTACGGTACTACCAACACAAGTGTAATCGATTTATTTATACACGACCAAAAAACAGGAAAAGTTTTAGTAAACTACAATAAACGGGTATCTGGGAGTATTGGATCTACTACAGATCAACTTATAAATATTCTTATGAGAAAAAGCTCTAGGAGAATTCCTTACTGCAAGCCTAAAAAAGAAATGGACTAAATAGCATCTATAAAATTAGGTAACACGCTTTTTTGTAAATAAAGGACTATCATATAGATGGATTATTAATGTATCTTTGTCTTATAAAATCATTTTCACATGAGCCAAGAGCTAAGTAAACGTTATGCTGATCGTGGTGTTTCTGCCTCAAAATCAGAGGTGCATAATGCCATTAAAAACATTGATAAAGGACTTTTTCCAAAAGCTTTTTGTAAAATAGTCCCTGATTACCTTACAGATAGTCCAGAACATTGTGTAGTTATGCACGCAGATGGAGCAGGTACAAAATCTTCACTTGCTTATATGTATTGGAAAAAAACAGGTGATTTAAGTGTTTGGAAAGGAATTGCACAAGATGCACTTATAATGAATATTGATGATTTACTTTGTGTAGGGGTTACAGATCATATATTACTTAGTTCTACTATTGGACGTAATAAAAATGTAATTCCTGGTGAAGTACTTTCAGCGATCATCAATGGTACAGAAGAACTTTTAGAAGATTTACGTAAATATGGTGTAAATATTTATTCTACAGGAGGTGAAACTGCTGATGTTGGTGATTTGGTACGTACCATAATAGTAGATTCTACAGTAACTGCAAGAGCAAAGCGTAGTGCCATTATTGATAATGGGCGTATTGAGTCAGGTAATGTTATTGTAGGATTGGCTTCTTTTGGACAGGCAACTTACGAAAAACAGTACAATGGCGGGATGGGAAGTAACGGGCTTACATCTGCAAGACACGATGTTTTCACAAAAGTATTGGCCGATGAGTTTCCAGAAAGTTTTGATCCTGCAATGCCAAATGAGCTTGTATATTCTGGAAACACACAATTAACAGACCAAGTATCTGATACGCCTTTAGACGCTGGGAAGTTAGTGCTTTCTCCTACAAGAACTTATGCTCCAGTAATCAAACGAATTTTAGAAGAGTGTGATACTAATGATATTCATGGTATGGTACATTGTAGTGGTGGTGCACAAACTAAGATCTTACACTTTGTAGATCAATTTCATATCGTTAAAGATAACCTATTTGAAACACCTCCTCTTTTTAAACTGATTCAAGAAAATTCTGGAACAGACTGGAAAGAAATGTATCAGGTATTTAATATGGGACACCGCATGGAGCTTTATGTGAAACCAGAAATTGCTGAAAAAATAATTACGATTTCGAAAAGTTTTAATATTGATGCTCAAATTATCGGAAAAGTACTACCTTCTTCCACAAAGAAACTTACCATCAAAAGCGAATACGGAACTTTTGAATATCTATAAATGATATAAAAAATAGTTTTAATAAAGCCCTTCTATTCTAAGAGCATGTTTAAACACCATACCAACTGAAATTCAAAAATTTTACCGTTATTGAGTTATTTTTAACGGATGTGTATATATCGAGAGATAGAAATCTTTTTTAAAACGGATTGAAGTACTTAAAGTTTTGTATTACAATAGGTAGTGAGTTTAGACATGCACTAAGTTTTAGTTGAGAATTAGGATAGAATTCCTATTAAAAAAAAACGAATTTATGATTGATTTCCCTAAAAAACCTATCACAAAGATCATTAGTATTAATACGGATTACTATGAACTTTTTAAACATATTCAAAAGAGGTTTGAATCTTGCTATATTTTTGAGTCCTTATTATTGGGTAGAAATCAAGATACCAAAGTAACTATGGGGTTTGACCCTATTTTTAGGGTGAAAGCTTCTGGAAATACTATGGATTTTGAAGGGGATTTATCACTGGTATTCCCTGATGAAAAAGAAATTACTCAAAAAAGTATTGAAGTAGCTAATCCTTACTACCGTTTAAGAGAATTATTTCCTCAAGATTGCATGACAAAAATGCAATACGGAGGGCTTATTGGTAATTTTTGTCATGAGACCGTAAATTACTTAGAAGATTGTATAGATTTACCTGTGGATGAGCAGTTTGGTCAGTTCGAAATGGGGCTTTTTGATGATGGGTTGGTCTATGATATGACGACCAAAGAACTTACCTATTACTATTATCAAGAACATCGAAATAGAATCCATATTGTTGAGGAACTTTTGGAAGCTACTCAAAAGGGTCATTTAACTTTAGCCCCTTTAGAGTCGGTAGAAATACTGGGTAATAATATTACTCGTGAAGAATATAATAAGGTATTTAAAACGACTCAAGAAGAAATTTTAAAAGGGAATACTTTTCAAGCTGAAATAGGTGCGAAGACCCATTATAACATAAAAGGAAATAAACTTCGAGTATATGATAAATTACGAGAAGTAAATCCTTCTCCTTATATGTATTACCTTCAGTTTGGCAAGAAAACTTTACTTGGAGCAAGTCCCGAAATTTTAGTAAGTAGTATCAACGGAAAAGTCCTTACAACTCCAACTGCAGGAACGGTTCAACGAGGAGCAACTCCAGAGGAAGATGCTTATTATTCTAGAAAGTTACTCAATGATCCTAAAGAAATTGCAGAACATAATATGCTCGTGGATTTACATCGAAACGATCTTGGGAAAATTGCACAAAAAGGAACTGTAATTATTGAGGATCTGATGTATATTATTAGATTTAGTCATGTACAGCATATTGTGTCTGATATTAGTTGCATACAACACAAAGATAAAGATGCACTAGATGTACTTGCGGCAACCCTTCCTGGAGGGGTACTTACAGGAGCTCCAAAAATTGAAACTATTAAGATTATTAGTAGAAATGAAACTGCACCTCGCGGACCTTATGGTGGTGCAGTAGGTCGTTTTTCTTTTAATGGAGATTGTTATTTTTGTATGCCTATTCGTAGTTTGTTTTGCTATGAAGAGGCCTGTTTTGCACAGACTTCTAGGGGAGTACGTTTAGACTCTACTGCGGTAGTTGTCAATGAAGAGCCCCAACCTAATCTCAAGGCAGGGTTGCTAACC
>CAYYNF010000187.1:0-4904 GCA_964472695.1 uncultured Flavobacteriaceae bacterium | reverse complement strand
CCCCTCGTATTTACAAGGGGGGTGCATTTTTCTGAATGTACCTAGAATAAGCTATTATTAACTTACCTCAACTTAGGATATTGTTTAGGATTGGCTTCATGTATAATTTGATATATTTTTTCGAAAATATCATCTGTTGAAGGTTTACTAAAATAATCTCCATCAGAACCAAAAGCAGGTCTATGAGGTTGTGCACTTAAGGTTTGTGGAGCACTATCAAGGTATTGGAAGATAGCTTGCTCATCCAGTAACTGTTGTAAAATATAACCAGATGCACCACCAGGCATATCTTCATCAACAATTAATACACGGTTAGTTTTCGAAATACTTTTCGCACAAGTGTGATCAAGGTCAAAAGGTAGAAGTGATTGTATGTCTATAATTTCTATCTCTATCCCTATACTAGATAATTCTATAGCAGCTTGTTGTACGAGCCTCAATGTTGATCCATATGAAATTACAGTAATATCATTTCCTTCTTGTATAATTTCAACCTGACCAATAGGTACTGTAAATTCACCTAAATTATCAGGTAATCTTTCTTTTAATCTATACCCATTAAGGCACTCAATTACTAGAGCCGATTCATTACTTTTTAATAATGTATTGTAAAACCCTGCTGCTTTAGTCATATTTCTAGGAACCAAGATTAAAATACCACGCATTAAGTTTATAATTCCGCCCATTGGTGAACCTGAATGCCAAATCCCCTCCAAACGGTGTCCTCTTGTACGAATAATTACAGGAGCAATTTGGCGATTGAATGAACGATAACGCAAAGATGCTAAATCATCACTTAATGTTTGCAAACAGTAAAGGATATAATCGAGGTACTGAATTTCGGTAATAGGACGTAAACCTCTTAATGCCATTCCAATTCCCTGACCAATGATAGTGGGTTCACGAATACCAGTATCAGCAACACGTAGTTCACCATATTTTTCTTGTAGTCCTTCTAATCCTTGATTTACATCACCTATTTTACCTGTATCTTCACCAAAAATTAAGGTTTCTGGATATTTCTCAAAAATCTTATCAAAGTTATCTCTAAGAACTATACGAGCATCTACCATTGGGGCATTATGATCATAAGTAGCGGGTACTTCATCAATATTATGAGCTGCTTTATCTCCCTCGTCGTATAAATGGCTACTATACTTAGGTTTTAGTTTTTCTTGATAATTATTAAGCCATTCTATAAGCTGTTTTTTCTCTTCAGAGTCATCATGTATAAGATACCTAAGAATTTTTCTTGCTGATTCGATAATATCTTTACGTATAGGTTGACTATTATGCTCAAGCGTATTAATAATATTATTAATAAAGTTAATATTATCAGTATCAGAGTTAGCTACGTTCTTATAAATATTTATGGCCTCTTGCTTTTCATCAATAATACCAGAAATAAATTTCTTCCAAATTTTATTTTTTTCTTCACGAACTTCACGTTTTATATCACGTTGTATCTCTCGTAGCTCTTCAGGGGTAGCGATTTTATTACTAACAATAAATTCCTCAAATTTTTTAAGACAATCGTATTCTTTTTCCCATTCCAATCGAGCTTCACTCTTATAGCGTTCATGAGACCCTGATGTGGAATGCCCTTGTGGCTGTGTAAGTTCTGTTACATGAATTACTACTGGTTCATGTGAGTTTCTTGCAATCTTTTCAGCTTTCTCATAAGTATCTATTAATGCAATATAGTCCCATCCTTTCACACTAAGAATATGTACTCCAGGAAGATCTTTTTCAGGGTGAAAGCCTTGTAATACCTTAGATATACTTTGTTTTGTGGTATGGTGTTCATTATGTACAGAAATTCCATAATCGTCATCCCATACACTGATAATCATAGGTACTTGTAAAACACCTGCTGCATTGATGGTTTCAAAGAAAAGTCCTTCACTAGTACTTGCATTACCGATGGTTCCCCAAGCTACTTCATTTCCTTTGTTGGAAAAATTAGTAAAGTTGGATAGGTCACTATTATCTTTGTAGATTTTTGAGGCTTGTGCTAGACCTAATAATCTAGGAATTTGTCCCGCAGTAGGAGAGAGGTCACAAGAGGAATTGGGTTGTTCCATAAGGTTATTCCATTCTCCATTGGCGTCTAAACTGTGTGTAACAAAATGCCCTCCCATTTGTCTACCAGCAGAAAAAGGCTCTTCTTTGATATCGGTATAAGCATATAGACCAGCAAAGAAATGAGAGATTTCTAATTTGTTGATAGCAAACATAAATGTTTGATCACGGTAGTATCCTGAACGGAAGTCACCATTCTTAAAAACACGAGCCCAAGCTAATTGTGGTAATTCTTTTCCATCACCAAAAATTCCAAACTTAGCTTTTCCTGTTAATACTTCCCTACGTCCCATAAGACTACATTGTCTACTAATGGTTGCGATTCTGAAATCTCTTAATACCTGAGATTTGAATTCGTCAAAAGAAATAGGTGTATTGTGAGGAGGGGTGCTAAGATCTGTTTGCATAATGAATAAATATTAGTCAAAAATACGATATTTCGACTTTTTTTTAGAGCAAATGCACCAAATTTATTAAATCATTCTTTTTTGAGATATTTTATATCAATAGTCTCTGAGTGCTTTAGGAACATACACCTTATCCTGAATATTCTAGAAGTATTTCTCTTAATTTTTTTCGCAAGGTGTATATCGTTACCTCTGATAATTAGTATTCTTAAGATGTTTAGGTACGAGGTTTATAAGGGAAATGTTGAACAAATTCAAATTTTTCAAGGTCTAATTCCTTTAAATCCTGAGGATTTTCCTGTATTATCCTAAATCCTTTCCTTTTAGACGGATTAAGATGACTAAACATAGGATTACCATCATAAAATCTATGACCATTTAAAGTTTCATAAACTATATAATCGTTGTAATCCTCAAATTCTAAAGCTAACTTATTAAACAATAATCTTTTCCAATATCCTCGGTTAAAATTATAGGTTGCTTTATTATTTAAAAAATTTTCATAAATGAAATTAACTTCTGCCATCTTAATTGTCTATAAATGCTATACCTCCTCTGATTTCCACGTCAACTCTAACTTCTCTATTATATGGGTCGTCAAAATAGTTTTTCGATATTATTTTTAAACCGATAACATTATATCCGTCACTTGGAGCTTGATTAACAAATTGTTGAGCTTTTAAAAATGCTTTTTTTCGGACTGTTAATTGCTTTTTACTTAATAAATTTTTCAACGAAGTAATATAATTATGACCATCCTTTTTTTTTATATCAGAATAATCACTCCAACTAACTGATTCTTCCAACTTATTATCTTGAGCTTGAAATCTTCCTCTATTTAAAATCATCAATGTAAGGGATATTATTTTGTAATCAATTTCGGACGATTAATCCTTATTTTGTAAAACTACAACGCATATGGCCCGTTTTAATGGGTTATATGCATCGTTCAAAGAAGCTAAATATAGAGAATAATGCTCAATTAATTTGCGTAGTCATCAAATCTAAGGGATTATTGATTTTCTTAAGATCTTAGGCTTAAAATAGATGACCCTCATCCTTTTCACAATAAAATAAAGATATGCTTTAATACCATTCACGCGTAAACAGTTGTACTAGTGTATTCACACTAAGAAAAATTTTAAATCGGATACGCTCATGATAGTCGGAGAATGTAGGTTCAAAACCTAGTGAAGATTGCATTGGAAGAAAGACCTCAAAATAATCTTGTACTAAGCTCAACTTTATACCCGTATCATATTGGAAAACGCTATTTTCACCTCTATTTTTTAGATAAGAAACATCACTATATGCAAAAATCCAATTCCAAATACTACTTTCGACATTGGTACTCACTAACCATTGGTTAGCATATCGTTCATTTACATAAGATTTAAAATATCCCTGTGTACTAATTATTTGCTGACTAGTAATACCAGAGTTATCATCTCGGGTTAAATATGAATTCTGAAATAGATAGTCGTTAGGTCTATAAAGTCCAAAACTGAAAAAGTGTCCATGTTCATCAAAAGAATTATTATTTAGAAATGTACCTGCATAGGTGCGTAGGTAAATTTGATGATTGTTATTAAAAAGCTTACGATAACTAAATTGTCCTATTACTTTATTAAAGTTCTTGGCTTGCTGAAATCCTAAGCGAACCGATAATCTTCTATTTAAATTTGAGTCAGATAGGCGATAAGCTCCCGTAAGAATATTATAATTAGGTGTAGTAAGGGGAGTATCAGGTGATGATTCTCGTACTATAGATCTATATCCAATACTCATACTTTGCCTATAATTACTACGCAAATCCTTTGGACGATAATTTAACGAAGCACTTGGGCTATACCTAAAGAATGATAATCCAGGGGCATAACTAGAGGTACTTCCACCAATACCTAGGCCTAATAAATACCAACCATGTTCCTTGATTTGATGTGTGTAACTGATACGAGCTGAACCGATAAGATTATTAGATTTTAGTCCGTACTCTGGGGTTAGTGACATAAATAGGTTTTTACGTATAAAAGACTTGTTGGAGAAAGAACTACTTAAGATAATTCCATCATATACATTAAAATCAATATTAGGATTATAAAAAATCTGATAATATTTAGGGTTTTCAATATCCTGTAATAGACGCATTTGAATACGTTTATTTAGTAAACCTTTAGTTTTGAAATAATTGTTACGTCTATTGATTTCGGGTAATTTTTCTTCAAAGTCTATAACAAAACTATCATAATCGTCAGAAGGAATACGTATATTCGTTTTTCCTTCAAAAGGAGCTATCCACTTTTGTTTTTTATCTTCACCATCACCACCTATACCACTAAGCAAAATGGGGTTAGCAATACTTTTGTTTTTTAACTCTATATCGATACTATCTTTACCAGTCTTTACTTTTTTAAT
>CAYYNF010000186.1:0-4916 GCA_964472695.1 uncultured Flavobacteriaceae bacterium | reverse complement strand
GGGAAAACTATATGAAAGTGCCGGAAAATACGGTTCCTCAAAACTATTACAAAAAGATTTAAAAACAGGAAAAACACTTCAAGAGGTTTCAGTAGCACCTAACTATTTCGCAGAAGGAATTACTATTGTTAATAATAAAATTCATCAATTAACATGGAAAGGTAATAAAGGTTTTACTTATGATTTAAATAGTTTTAAGCAAGTGACTACTTTCGGATATCAAAACAGTGCTGAGGGTTGGGGACTTTGCCATGATGATAAATATATTTACAAAAGTGACGGTTCGTCAAAAATTTGGAAACTCAATAAAGAAACTTTAGTAGAAGAGGGTTATATTGAAGTAGCTACCAATAGAAATATTAAATCTCAGCTAAACGAACTGGAATGGGTTAATGGTAAAATATACGCCAACACATGGCAACGTGATGGAATTGCGATTATTAATCCTGAAAATGGAGCTATTGAGGGAATTATTAATTTAAAAGGTTTACGTGATCAGGTAGGCGTATCAGAAAATGATCGCGACCGTGTACTCAATGGTATCGCTTACAAAAAAGATACCGACCAATTGTACATTACAGGTAAATACTGGAATAAGCTTTTTGAAATTAAAGTAATCGAATAACACAATAGAGCCTTTAATATGATTTTATTAAAGGCTCTATTTGTATTTACAAGAATCTTATCTGTAAACTATTTTCTATTTAAAGAAATCCATACCGGGGATATCAGGTAACCCATCTTTAGCTGCAGCAGCTAATTCCGTTTCATTAATTTTAGAAGCTTTTTCAATCGCTTTATTTAATGTTAGTATCAGATAATCCTCTAGTTGCTCTTTATCTTCAAGTAGGCTATCATCTACTTCAATAGACTTAATTTTACGGTTAGCTGTTAAACTCACTTTCAACAATCCATCATTACTTTGTTCATCAACTAGCACAGTATCTAAACGTTTTTTGGTATCTTCTACCTTTTGTTGGGACTCTTTTAATTTATTCATCATCCCCATCATATCTCCAAACATAACTCTCTGTTTTTAGAAATTATTATAAACAACAAATCTAAATAAATGTTGAAAGATAATTTCGATTTTATGCTATATGATTTTCATTATAAATGTAATTTTGTCCACAAACAATGTCATTAATTCACTATGAGTATAGTACCCCCCCCTTTAGCAAAAAAGAAACCTCATTCACTTTCAATACACGGTGACACCCGTATTGATCCGTATTTCTGGTTAAAGGAAAGAGAATCAAAGGAGGTTATTGATTACATTGAAGATGAGAATCATTACTATAAACAAGCTACAGCACATACTGAAGATTTACAAGAAGAACTATTCCAAGAAATGAAGTCTAGAATTAAAGAGGATGATAGTTCTGTGCCTTATAAATTTCAAGGTTACTGGTATTCTAGTCGCTATGAAAAAGGAGGAGATTACCCTATTTTCACAAGACGAAAAGGTAATATAGACGCTGAAGAAGAAGTTATTTTAGACGTTAATCTTGAAGCAAAACCTTACGAGTATTATGATGCCAAAGCTTTGGTAGTAAGCCCTGACAATAAATTTTTAGTTTATGGAGAAGATACCGTAGGTAGACGTGAGTACACACTTCGTATCAAAAATTTAGAGACTAATGAAGTCCTTCAAGAAAAAATAGAAAACACCACAGGAGCTGCCACTTGGGCCAATGATAGTGCTACCTTATTTTACACTAAAAAAGATCCTGAAACACTACGCTCCTATTTGGTAAAACGCCATACTTTAGGAACCCCAGAAGATAATGATGTAATCGTATTTGAAGAAACCGATGATACTTTTGATGTTTTTGTATACAAAACAAAGTCACAACAATATATATGTATTAGCTCCTCAGCCACACTTACTTCAGAATATCGTTTTATAAATGCCAATACGCCGCTATCTGATTTTAAAATATTTCAGGAGCGTATACGAGGAGTTGAGTATGATTTAGCCCATTATAAAGATCAGTTTTATATACTTACAAATTTAGACAATGCTTACAATTTTAAAATAATGACCTGTCATATTGATAATACAACTAAAACCTACTGGAAGCCTCTTTTGGAACATAGAGAAGAGGTGCTAGTTGAAGATATCGATGTATTCAATGATTACCTGGTTATTAGCGAACGTTCCAATGGTCTAAGTCACTTACGTATAAAAACTTGGGATGGTAGCCAGGACTATTATTTACCATTCGATAATGAAACCTACTCAGTATATGCAGGTATCAACCTCGATTTCGATACTGATTGGTTACGATACGGATATACCTCACTTACCACACCTAGTTCTGTTATTGAGTTTAACATGAAAACCCAAGCTTTTAACATTCTTAAAGAACAAGAAGTTTTGGATGATAACTTTGATAAGAATAATTATATTTCTGAGCGTTTATGGGCTACAGCAGATGACGGTGTAAAAATTCCTATATCTATTATTTATCATAAAGACTTTAAAAAAGATGGTACAGCACCACTTTTACAATATGCTTATGGATCTTATGGATACACCATAGACCCTTATTTTTCGAGTAGTCGCTTAAGTCTATTAGACCGTGGTTTTGTTTACGCTATTGCTCATATACGAGGTAGTGAGTATTTAGGTAGAAAATGGTACGAATCAGGTAAACTACTCGAAAAGAAAAATACATTTACCGATTTTATCGCTTGTAGTAAATACCTTATAGAAGAAAAATATACAAGCTCCGATAGTTTATATGCCATGGGAGGCTCAGCAGGAGGCTTGCTTATGGGAGCTGTTATTAACATAGCCCCACAACTCTATAACGGAGTGGTAACACAAGTACCTTTCGTAGATGTAGTGACGACAATGCTCGACGATACCATTCCCTTAACAACAGGAGAATATGACGAGTGGGGAAACCCTAACGACAAGACCTATTATGATTATATGAAGTCCTATTCACCTTATGACAATGTGATCGCACAACACTATCCTAATATGTTAGTCACTACAGGTTTTCACGACTCCCAAGTACAGTATTGGGAGCCCGCTAAGTGGGTCGCAAAGCTCAGAAATTTAAAATTAGACAACAATTTATTATACCTACACACCAACATGGATGCTGGACACGGAGGTGCCTCAGGACGTTTTGAAGCACTTCGTGAACAAGCAGAAGAGTTTACTTTTTTAATAGACTTACAAAATCAGTCTAAATAATAACTAAAAAATACGTAGATTTGTGCCATCCAATGAGATAACTTTTAAGTTATCTTTAAGTAACTTAAAACTTTATGAGGAAAGATATAAAGGCTTATAATAATATCCTTGAACTTATAGGTAATACACCACTCGTTAAACTTAATCGAATTGTGGAGGATATTCCTGGTGATTTTTATGCTAAAATAGAATCATTCAACCCAGGACAATCTACTAAGGATCGTATTGCTTTATATATTATTGAAGAAGCAGAAAGTAGAGGAATCTTAAAACCAGGAGATACAATTATAGAAACCACTAGTGGAAATACAGGGTTTAGCCTGGCTATGGTTAGTATTATCAAAGGCTATGAATGTATTCTAGCAGTGTCGTCTAAATCTTCACAAGACAAAATCGACACCTTGAAAAATTTAGGTGCTAAAGTATATGTTTGCCCTGCAAATGTGAGTGCTGATGACCCAAGATCATACTACCAAGTAGCCCGAAGGTTACACTCAGAAATTAAAGGTTCTGTCTATATTAATCAATACTTTAATGAGCTTAATATGGATGCTCATTACCGTTCGACAGGTCCTGAAATTTGGAATCAAACTAATGGACAAATTACACATTTGGTAGCTTGTAGCGGTACAGGCGGAACAATATCAGGAACAGCTAGGTATTTAAAAGAGCAAAACCCTAATATAAAAATACTAGGAGTGGATGCTTTTGGTTCTGTACTAAAAAAATACCACGAAACACGCGAGTTCGATAAAGATGAAATTTACCCATACCGTATTGAAGGTTTAGGTAAAAACCTCATTCCAACGGCTACTGATTTTGATATTATTGATAATTTTGTAAAAGTTTCTGATGAAGATAGTGCACATACCGCCCGTGAATTAGTCCTGAAAGAAGGAATGTTCTTAGGCTATACTAGTGGAGCAGCTATACAAGGAATTAAATCTTTTGCTAAGCAAGAAGGAATTTTTGATGAAAATAGTGTCGTGGTTGTAATTTTACCTGATCACGGTTCTCGCTACTTAAGCAAAGTATATAGTGACGACTGGATGGAAAAACAAGGTTTTTTCGATAGTATTCGCAAACAAAACACACAAACTATTGAATTCATACCATAACGAAATCATTATTCATAATGAAACCACAAAAAAACTTTCTTCCCTTAAGAAAGTTTTTTTTATGATATGTTAATTCACAATATCTTAATACTAATAGTGTATATGAAAATAAAATAATTATTTTTGTTACACACGAAAAACAAATTACGTTTTATGAGAGATTTATTCGACAAGATTTATGCAGATAAAGGGCCTCTAGGAAAATGGGCAGACAAAGCTGAAGGGTATTTTGTATTCCCTAAGCTTGAAGGACCAATTTCTAATCGTATGAAGTTCCAAGGGAAAGAAGTGATTACTTGGAGTGTAAATGATTACTTAGGATTAGCTAACCACCCTGAAGTCCGTAAAGTTGATGCTGAGGCAGGAGCTAAATATGGATCAGCATACCCAATGGGTGCTAGAATGATGAGTGGTCACACAGATTTGCATGAACAATTACAAAATGAACTTGCCGAATTTGTACAGAAAGATGCTGCTTATTTATTAAACTTTGGATACCAAGGAATGGTTTCTACTATCGATGCATTAGTTTCTAAAGATGATATTATTGTATACGATGTAGATGCACACGCTTGTATTATTGATGG
>CAYYNF010000185.1:0-4933 GCA_964472695.1 uncultured Flavobacteriaceae bacterium | reverse complement strand
GTTTTATTCGTTAAACTTTAATTTATTTCTCGATACCTCCGTTTACGCTATCTTGCCAAACTTGTAATTCTTCCCATTTTCCATCTGCAGCCATACGTGCTTGTTTTGGCCATGATCCTGGGTTTTTTGAAGCAAATCGAGGTCCTCCAGTAGCAAGTGCTTCTTTCAATTCCTCTTGTGTAGCATTTGCTAACTTCTCGAATGTATTGATTCCATTTTCTACTAAAATTCCAGAAATTTTTGGTCCAATTCCTTCGATTTTAAGTAAGTCATCACCTTTCTGAGCAGTTTGTGCTTTTGGTGCTGCTTCTTTCTTAGTAGCAGGAGCGCTTACTCCGTTTACTGAGATGTCTTCAATTTGGATTTCTGTTAAGTACTGACGGTGTCCGTTTTTCACACGGTATCCTTTTCTTCTTTTTTTCTTGAAAACAATTACTTTGTCTCCTTTTAAATGACGAAGAACCTTTGCTTCTACAGAAGCTCCATTGATAGCTGGGGCGCCAACAGTTACATTCTCTCCGTTTGCAGTAAGTAATACATTATCAAAAGAAACAGATGCTCCTTCTTGTGTATCTAAACGGTGAACGAATACTTTTTGGTCTTTTGCAACTTTAAATTGCTGCCCTGCTATTTCTACAATTGCATACATAGCTAAAAAATTTATATTATTTTTAATGAATGCAAATTTAAGGTGTTTTTTTTACAAAGACAAGAAAAGAGAAGTCTAGTTTTCGGATTCATTCTTCCATTCCAACTGTTCTACTAAGCGTTCCATATCCCTCTGTAAATAGCTCGCTGCAGGCAAGATAGAATCAAAATTGGGTTTTACTTTGAAATACAATGAACCCAAAAGAAAATGCTTCACACTATCCGTGACATAGAACTGAGATTGTGAGGCTGCATCACCAATAATTTCATAAAACATACCATAAACCTGTTTTGTTTCATTTTGATATTCCTTAGAAATAATCTCATCTGCCTTAATCACATGTTCCTGTGTAATGTTTTGAGCATCTTTCAATAACTTACGCAAATCATTATTTACGTTTCTATATGAAAGATAAATAGTTGCCTTCAATTTAGGATACTCTATTACATAACCACATGTTTCCTTCAAGAAAGATTTCTGAAATAGTGCCTTTTTATTAATTTCTGTAGTGAATCCACAGGGTACATCTTTTTTCTCATAGGTTTGCTGATCATAAGATAATCGTAGCATTGCCTTTGGCTTAGGCTGAACGACTTCGTCACAACTAAAGAAGAAGAAACAACAAAATACCCCCAACACAACCTTAAGCTTTGTAAAACTCATATACAACCTAAATATCAAGCAGAAACCAATACCTTAACGCTGTCAGAACGTACCTCTACTACAGAACGTTTCACCCCTTTAGCATCTGTCCACTTTCGTGTTCTTAATACACCTTCAATATATATCTTATCGCCTTTTTTTAAATTTTGTTCACAATACTCTGCTATTTCATTTTCTACAATAATACGATGCCACTCAGTAGTGTAATTAAACTCTTGAGTATCTTCATCAAAAACCTCTTCTTTAGTAGCCAAAAAAATACTTGCTAATTTACTGTTATCGTCAATTTGCTTCAACTTTGGCGTATCTCCAACATAGCCAATAAGCATTACCTTGTTTAATGTATGTGTCATATTTATTTTCTGTATATAAAAATTTCTCTAGATAAAAGAATCCCTATTTAATAATAGCATCTCAAAATTCACACCCACCACCTGAAAGATTCTTAGTTTTAAGAACCTCACAAAGGTAATAGTTTGATTTATTTTCAGATGAATAAATATATTTAATTCAATTTATGTATGAAAATTTATACAAAAAGAGAGATTCGATTTTCGGTAGGAACAAAAAAGGAATAGGTGCAATTCTTATAATTAAAAATTGCACCTATTCCTTTTGTAAAGTAAGTATAAAAAACTAAAGGTCAAAACCCATTTCTACACCTAGCTTTTTAGCTATGATTTTATTTATTCTAGCTTTTAATTGAGGTATTTTTACACTATCTAGTACTTCATTAGCAAAAGCATACATTAACAAAGCCTTAGCTTCCTTCTTAGGAATACCACGAGAACGCATATAGAATAAGGCACTTTCATCAAGCTGACCTATAGTACAGCCATGTGAACATTTTACATCATCAGCAAATATCTCTAATTGAGGTTTTGAGTTTACAGTAGCTTTGTCACTTAACAAAATGTTATTGTTAGACTGAAAAGCATTAGTTTTCTGAGCGATTTTGTCAACTAAGATTTTCCCATTAAATACTCCTGTTGATTTCTCATCAAAGATTCCTTTATAATCCTGATGACTTTCACAATTAGGTTCTAGATGCTCTACCATGGTATTATGGTCTACATGCTGTTTACCTTCCAGTATAGTTACCCCATTCAAGATTGAATCAATACCTTGTCCTTTCTGGTAAAAGTTTAAGTTATTACGAGTAATATCTCCTCCAAAGGCGAATGTATGCACAGAACATACACTATTAGCATGCTGTTCTGAGAACGTATTATCTACTAAGACAGCATCTTTGGTGTCATTTTGAATTTTATAATAATCAACATGTGCATTTTTACCTGCATAAATTTCAGTTACTGAATTTGTAAAGGAACGTTTTTTAGACAAGTTCTGATGACGCTCAACAATCTTTACCTCAGCATTATCCTCCACAACAATTAAGTTACGTGGCTGAAATAACTGTGTATCTTCATTCCCTGTCGAAAAGTGAAGAATTTGAATAGGTTTATCTACAGCAGTATTTTTAGGAATATAAATATAAGCACCTTCTTTTACATAAGCAGTATTTAAAGCTACCATTCCATCTTCTTTAGCAATCTTATTAAAATATACGTCAATTACTGCTTGAAATTTATTTTGATTTAATGCTGAAGATAATGTAGATATATCAAATTTATCATTCGTAGTTTCGGAAAGATGCCCTGCATATATCCCATCTACAAAAACAATTTTATAACTATCTAAATCATTAATAAAAAATCGCTCAACATCCTTAAAAGCTACATTTCCTGTTTTAGGAAATACAGGATAATCATGTTTTAAAACACTTTTTAATGAAGTGTATTTCCAAGCTTCCAATTTCTTTGAAGGAAAGCCATATACATCAAAGTTTTTTAAGGCTTCTTTCCTGATATTATGTATGGCTGATTCTGTATTTACAGTTTCTTCAAAAGCAAGATGCGAAGAAACTAATTTTTCTTTTAACTTCATAAGTATTGCTATACGCTGAACACCATTCAACAAAGAGTGGTGCCGTTAATAATTAAATTACGCTTTTAACTCTTCTTTGATCCAATCATATCCTTTAGCTTCTAACTCCAAAGCTAATTCTTTAGTACCTGATTTTACAATTTTTCCATCATGTAATACATGTACAAAGTCTGGAACAATGTAGTCTAATAGTCTTTGGTAATGTGTAATTACTACTATAGCATTGTCTTTGTTTTTTAATTTGTTTACTCCGTTAGCTACGATACGTAGTGCATCAATATCTAACCCCGAGTCAGTTTCATCAAGGATAGCTACTTTTGGCTCAAGCATTGCCATTTGGAAAATCTCATTCCTTTTCTTTTCACCACCAGAAAAACCTTCATTAAGAGATCGTGATAGAAACTTACTATCTATTTCTAAAAGCTCCGACTTTTCCTTTATAAGCTTTAGCATTTCACGAGCAGGCATTTCTTCTAACCCACGAGCTTTGCGAGTTTCGTTAATAGCCGTTTTCATAAAATTAGTTACAGAAACTCCAGGAATTTCTACAGGGTACTGAAACGATAAGAAAATCCCTTTATGAGCTCTTTCATCTGCACTTAATTCATCTAAATCTTCTCCATCTAAAACTATATTTCCTGAAGTTACTTCGTAATCTTCTTTTCCTGAAATAACAGAGGCTAGCGTACTTTTTCCGGCACCATTAGGCCCCATAATAGCGTGTACTTCTCCTGGATTTACGGTTAAGTTAAGACCTTTCAAAATTTCTTTATCCTCTATACTTGCGTATAAATCTTTAATTTCTAACATGAGCTAGCTTTTTGTAATTCGTTTTTTATAATTGATTTTTTCAGTATCCTTAATTTACTGTGGTTTACCCGATATTTTTATAATCTCTTTTATCTTAACAACTTTCTCCCAACCATCACTTTTCTTGTTCTCAGATATAATTCCTTTTATTGAGACAGGAATCATGTCATATTGATTTTTTTTAAGAGCTTCTACTTCTTTAGAAAGCTCCTGAGCTTTGGCATCATAGACAATTCCATATATAAAGGAATCTCCTTTTATTACGGCTGCATTTTGAGATTCAACATAGATAAATTCACCATTTATTTGAGTTGAATTATCATCTGTACATGCTCCAAAAAATAGGCTTGTCATTAGGATTAAAGTGATTAGTTTCATGGTGTATAAGGTAATTAGTAATAACTAAACAATTAGGCACAGCATGCTTTTTTACAGCCCGAAGCACACACCTTTTTATTTTCAACTTTAGAAAACACTTTACCCTCACACTTCATTTCCCCTTCACCTTTTTGACAGCAAGTTTTTTTAGCAACAGCTGTTGTTTCAGATACTTTTTTAGAACAAACTTTTCCTGTTTTTTTACAGCAAGCTTTTTTAACATTACTTAGCTCGTTCTTCACTTCTTTTTTAACGCATTCCTTTTTACCTTTCTTACAGCATGACTTTTTAGTCTTTATATCTCCTGTCGCACTTGACACCTCCTCTTGGTTTATCTGAGGCACTAAGTCCTGTGCAAAAGTTTGATTACTAGAAAATACCGCAAAGGCGATAGTTAAAACAAAATTGAAAATTAAATTTTTCATAGGAATAGGTTTAAAAAGTGAATAAAATTAACCAACAGAGCCTTCAAGACTGATTTCTAAA
>CAYYNF010000184.1:0-4961 GCA_964472695.1 uncultured Flavobacteriaceae bacterium | reverse complement strand
GGGATTATCTTATAATGGTGTACCCTTTTTAAATTTGTGTAATATTCTCTTCATAAATTATATTATTCGTTATCAAAAACCATAGCGATATTTTGTTCCTCTAGCAATCTATTAGTTATGTGTATTTCTTTATGGAAATCTTGAATATACTCTATTGTAGCCTCATCTGAGTAGTTACTATACTTAAGTTCTTTGTTGATTACATTATAAGCACTAGCAGTAATGGCTAGTATCAGTGTTGCTCCAGCAACGTACAGGTTCTTTTTTGTAAAAATCATCGTTTAAATTATTTTAAAGGTTAGTGTTATTCTAAATTTAGTAAAATAACGCCTAATGATATAATAAAAACGTTTAAATACATGTTAAGGGCTGATGTAACTCTATTTATTGTCTTTTAGTGGTTGTTTTTTGCTCCTTAACGATTACCAGCTTCCTCCCGCACCACCACCGCTAAATCCACCACCATCAAAACCTTGATTAAAAGTATTGTTAGAAATATTTTCAGTAGCATGATTACTAGTTCTTTCTGAACCTAGATGAAGTGACCCCATGCTTGAAATAGTTATAATATCATCAATACTTGGAGTACCATCGTCATAGTGCTGTTTTGAGCGTCTGCTCACAATCAATATCATTATTATAACAATTACGAAGAAAACAATAGTCATAGACCAGTCTCCACCTTGTTGAGTGGGTGCTGTGAATTTACCACTGAGGACTTTTATAATCTCGTTAGTACCTTTTTCAAGTCCTTGGTAGTAGTGACCTTTTTTAAAGGAAGGTAGTATATAATTTCGAGTGATGTCACCTATACGACTTGCAGTAAGATAAATTTCGGTACCATAACCAGGGCTGATCCATATTTTCCGATCATTTTTTGCTAACAAGATAAAAACCCCATTATCATCTTTCTTCTGTCCAATTCCCCATTGATGTGCCCATTTAGAAGATAATATACCTATATCTTCTCCTTTTAAACTTTCAATACTAGCAAATACGATCTGCGTACCTGTGGTATCGGAATATCTTAAAAGTTTGTTGTTTAGTGATTGGTATTCGTGTTGTGTAAGTATCTTGGCTTTATCATATATTGCCTTGCTATTTTGGGTATTAGGTTTAGGGGGGATAACAAACTGAGCGTACCCGAAGGCTACGCTCAGTAAGAATATGCTATATATAATGAACTTTTTAAAAATCACCTGTAGAAATTTCATCTGATAATTCATTTACATCATCTTCTTGCCAAGGGAAATGTCCTTTCATTACCTCTGCGATTTGAAGTATTCCTTTAATCATACCTTCACAGAAGTTCTCTTGCCTGAACTCACTCTGAATTAAATCTCTAGTAGAATTCCAGAAAGCATCTCCTACTATGTTATGTATACCTTCATCTCCATAAATAACAAACTTTTTAAGGTTAACAGCAACATAAAGAATAACTCCATTTTTAGCATCAGTTTTATGCATTTCCAACTCATTAAATAGAGTAATAGCTCTTTCCTCTATAGTTTCAGATTGTTCATAAGATTCGACGTGTACACGAATTTCACATGAAGTTTGTTTTTCTGCAAACTTAATTGCATCTACAATTTTGGCTTCTTCTATTGGGGTTAAAAAAGATTCTGTCATTTATTTATATTGTTTAATTGAATTTAAAATTTACTTGTGCTGGTTTCTCACTTCCAGGCTCCGATTTGAAATAAGCTTTTGGTTCAAAACCAAACCATCCCGCAAAAATATTATTAGGGAACTTTCTTATATAACGATTGAAAGGCTTAATTGTTTCATTAAATCGGGTTCTCGAAGTTAATATTTGGTTCTCTGTACTTGTAAGTTCATCTTGTAACCTTAAAAAGTTCTGATTTGCCTTTAAATCAGGGTAGTGCTCTACGGAAACAAGTAGACTTTTTAATGCTCCTGAGAGTCCTCCTTGAGCTTTATTAAACTTCTTCAATTGATCTGGAGTAATGTTTGAAGGGTCAATATGTATAGAAGTAGCTGCTGAGCGTGCTTTGATTACCGCTGTAAGTGTACTTTTTTCATAATCAGCAGCACCTTGTACGGTATTAACCAAGTTACCGATCAGATCAGCACGACGTTGATAGGCTGTTTCTACGTTTGCCCAAGACTCAGACGTGCTTTCATCTAGTTCTACCATAGTATTATAACCACAAGAGTAAAGAGACAAGGATAGTATTACTAGACTTGTGTATTTGAAAATAGCCTTTGTCATAAAATGAAATTATAGATTTGCTTTTAGGTTGATTAATTCCTGTTTAATTTTCTCTAACTTCTGAATAATATCGTAATTACTCAAAGATTCTTTAGGTTTATTTCTTAAATAAATTTTAGCTCCTTCCAAAGTATAGCCACGTTCTCTTACTAAGCTATAGATCAGTTCTAAATTTTTAATATCTTCTTTTGTAAAAGAGCGATTACCTTTTTTATTTTTTTTAGGTCTTACAATAGAAAATTCTGATTCCCAAAAACGAATTAGAGATGTGTTTACATTAAAGGCTTTGGCAACTTCACCTATAGAGTAATAAAGCTTTTCAGGTAATTCTACTTGCATATTGGTTAATTTAAAGGTATTAAGTATAATATAAAAGGACAAATATTAGTCCAAAGATTGGTTCGCTTGTTTAGATTTCTCTAGTAGTTTCGCAAATTCCTCTGCGGAAAGGTTTCCGTAGTAAAAATTAATTGGATTAATAGCTTTTCCATCTTTACGTACTTCATAATGTAGGTGAGGAGCTTGTGAGCGCCCTGTGCTTCCTACGAAACCAATAATATCGCCTCTTTTAACTTTCTGTCCTTTAGTTACATTATACTTGTAAAGATGTGCATATAAAGTCATGTAGCCAAAGCCATGCTCAATGCGAATATGATTACCATAACCTGATGAACGACTGTCGGCACGAACTACTTTTCCATCGCCAGAAGCAAATATAGGAGTTCCTCGTGGAGCAGAAAAGTCCATCCCTTTGTGCATTTTTCGAGCTTTCGTAAATGGATCTGAACGCCATCCAAATCCTGATGCCATACGTCTTAGATCTTCGTTACGGACAGGTTGTATAGCAGGAATAGAAGCCAGTAATTTTTCTTTTTCTTTTGCTAAGTCTACAATTTCATCTAAAGATTCAGATTGTATTTTGATCTGTTTCCCAATTTGATCTACACGCTGGTGCGTTTGTTTAATCAATTCTGAATTTTCAAAGCCATCAAATTTATTATAACGTCCTCCTCCTAAAGGTGCTTTACGTTCTATAGAAGAAATTGTTTCTGCTTCAAAATAAAGTCTATAGATTGTGTTGTCTCTGTCGGCAATTTCATTAAGTACTAACTCCTGACGATCCATCTTGTTATTCAGTAGCTCGTATTGTTCTTGCATATTGTTGAGTTCTCTTTTATATCGTTTCTCCTTAGGAGTTTCAATTCCAGGAATACTGATGTAAAGCAGCAATAATATAAAAGCAACGGTAATAACTCCTATGATACTTAGTATAATGATGCTCAACTTTTTCCCTTTAATCGGCTCTATTTTTCGATAAGAAAGGGTTTCGCTATCATAGTAGTATTTAACCTTTGACATAATTTATTTTATACTATTTTTGTTTAAAACCAGAATAACAGAGTTACTCATTAATATTTCAAAGATAATAATTTGTACAAAAGTGATCTGTTTTTAACTATTTTACTCGTGTAAAATAAATTTTTCAATTTCGCTATTATATATAAGCATTTTTAAGGATGAAATCACAAGAAATACGTAAGCAATTTTTAAGTTTTTTTGAATCAAAAAAGCACCAAATAGTTCCTTCTGCACCTATGGTCATTAAGGGAGATCCCACACTAATGTTTACCAACGCTGGTATGAATCAGTTTAAAGAGTTCTTCCTTGGAAATGGAACGCCGAAGAGTAACCGTATTACTGATACGCAAAAATGTTTGCGTGTAAGTGGAAAGCATAATGATCTCGAAGAGGTGGGAATGGATACCTATCACCATACCATGTTCGAGATGCTTGGAAACTGGTCTTTTGGAGATTATTTTAAGAAAGAAGCTATCGAATGGGCATGGGAATTACTTACTGAGGTTTACGGTATTTCTAAGGAAAACCTATATGTATCGGTATTTGAAGGAGCTGAAGAGGATGGATTAGGTTTGGATCAAGAAGCTTATGACTTGTGGAAGGCTATAGTTCCTGAAGACCGTATAATTATGGGAAATAAAAAAGATAACTTTTGGGAAATGGGAGATCAAGGACCTTGTGGACCTTGCTCTGAAATTCATATAGATTTGCGTACTGATGCTGAAAAAGCAGCTATTTCAGGTCGTGATCTTGTAAATATGGATCACCCTCAGGTAGTTGAAATTTGGAACTTGGTATTCATGCAGTTCAACCGAAAAGCCGACGGGTCTTTGGAGCAATTACCAGCACAACATGTAGATACAGGAATGGGATTTGAACGTTTGTGTATGGCGTTACAAGGTGTACGATCAAACTATGATACCGATGTGTTTTCGCCATTAATTCAACAGATTGAAAAAATTACAAATAGTACTTACGATAAAGATAGCCTTCCTGAAAATGAGAATGGTAAAGTAAGTGTAGCAATAAGAGTAATTGCGGATCATGTACGTGCCGTTTCTTTTTCGATTGCTGATGGACAATTGCCAAGTAATAACGGAGCGGGTTATGTAATCCGTCGTATATTACGTCGTGCTATCCGCTACGGATTTACTTTCCTAGGAACTAACGAGGCATTTATCTACAAATTGGTAGAGGTGCTAAGCTCAGAAATGGGTGAAACTTTTCCAGAGTTGGTAAGTCAAAAGACGCTTATCCAAAATGTAATTAAGGAAGAGGAACAATCATTTTTGAAAACCTTAGATAAAGGATTGGTTCGCTTGGATCAGTTAATAGCTGAATCGGAAAACAATACGATTTCAGGTGAAAA
>CAYYNF010000183.1:0-4987 GCA_964472695.1 uncultured Flavobacteriaceae bacterium | reverse complement strand
AATGAAGCGTAGGTACCTAACCAATTTATATGTTAATCGGGTACAGAAAATTAAAGAGGTAATGCCTGATAGTTGTATAGGAGTTGATGTTATTGTAGGTTTTCCAGGAGAAACAGATGAGTTATTTTTAGAGACTTATAATTTTTTGAACGACTTACCTATTTCCTATTTACACGTATTTACTTATTCTGAACGAGACAATACAGAAGCGGCAGAAATGGAAGGTATTGTACCTAAAAACGTACGTAATAAGCGAAGTAAAATGTTGAGGGGGCTTTCTGTGAAGAAACGTCGAGCTTTTTATGAGTCTCAAATAGGAAAAACAAAGACAGTACTTTTTGAGTCTGAAAATAAGGAGGGGTATATTCATGGCTTTACAGAAAACTACGTTAAAGTCAAAACTATTTGGAACCCTAACTTAGTTAATAAATTAATTATCGTTAAATTAGATAATATCGACGATGATGGGATTGTTAATATCACTTTATTGTCAGGTAAAGATATTAATGATGAAGATCAGAGGTCTATTAGTCAGATACTAGGGATGTCTGAAAATTAATTTTTTATGCAAAAAACACCTGTATACTGTTTTCCTGGAATGGCAGCAGATGTGAAAATTTTTGAATTTATACAGTTGCCCGATATATACGAACTTTATTTTATGCCTTGGCAATTGCCTAAGCCTAAGGAATCACTTAGTGATTATGCTAAGCGTATTGCTAAATTAATAAAACATCCTGATGCTATATTGATGGGGGTTTCTTTTGGAGGAATACTTATTCAGGAAATCGCAAATTATTATGAAGCTAAAAAATTAGTGGTAATTTCGAGCATAAAGACAAAACATGAACTTCCTACAAAGTTACGTTTTTTAAAAAAGACAAATCTTAATAAGCTATTGCCTACTAAGCTAATATCTTATGTTGATAGTTGGGAAAGCCTCTTGTTTTTTGGTCGATTAAACAGAATTGGAAAGTTGTATGATAGGTATCTCACAGTAAAAGATAGTGATTACCTTGACTGGTGTATTGAAGCTGTTATAAATTGGGATAGAGAGTCTTTAGTTTCAGAACATATTGTCCATATTCAAGGCGATAAGGATCATATATTTCCTATTGATCATATTAAAGACTGTATTGTAGTACCAGGAGGCAGGCATGTTATGATTGTCAATAGGGCTAGATGGTTTAACGAGCATTTACCTAGCTTATTGGCATAAGTATCTTTATATTTTTTTGATATTTAGTATGTATTATACGAGGTGTTTTGTTGAGAAATTGGTATAAAAATCGTATACTATTTATTACTAATATAAAAACAAAAAAACATTATTCTTTTATGAACCGATATATAGCCACACTTGCTGTAGTTTCAGTTTCTAGTCTTTTTATTCT
This sequence comes from uncultured Flavobacteriaceae bacterium, assembly GCA_964472695.1. Taxonomy (GTDB): domain Bacteria; phylum Bacteroidota; class Bacteroidia; order Flavobacteriales; family Flavobacteriaceae; genus Aquimarina. The sequence goes on along the minus strand of CAYYNF010000183.1, from coordinate 3,593 downwards.
AGCTACCACAACTGTAGGAAGTGATAAAGAAGGGAAGAATTCGCATATTTCTAATGATGGAAAAGAACGTATATCTCGAGTGCAAAATGTTCATGCCGTAGAGGTTCCTAAAACTTTATCTTTTTCAGGAGAACAGGTTCCTTTGCATGATATTGATGTTTATGAACGACTAGATAGAGAGTTAGTTGTAAATTCATTTCGTCATTCTAATACTTTTTTGGTCATAAAGAGGGCTGCTAAGTACTTTCCGATTATTGAGCCTATTTTAAAACGTAATGGTATTCCTGAGGATTTCAAATATTTAGCAGTTATTGAGAGTGATTTAACACATGCTGTATCACCAGCAGGAGCACGTGGAATTTGGCAAATAATGAAGGGAACAGCTAAAGAGTTAGGTTTGGAGGTAAACTCTAATGTTGATGAGCGTTACCATATAGAAAAAGCTACACAGGCTGCTTGTGAATATCTTATAGAATCTAAAGCTAAGTTAGGATCATGGACCTTAGCTGCAGCTGCCTATAATGCAGGTAGACATGGAATAAGAAGAAGGTTAGAGGAGCAAAAAGTTGACAATTACTATGATATGCTATTAGGAGAGGAAACAGGTCGTTATGTGTTTCGTATTTTGGCTTTAAAGCAAATTATGAGTAAACCTAATGATTTCGGTTTTCATATTAAAAATGACCAAAAGTATAAGATGCCAGAATTTTATAATTTTCAGATCGATACTGCAATTACTGATTTAGTAGGTTTTACTAATAGGTTCGGTTGTACTTATAAGGAATTAAAAAAATACAATCCTTGGTTAAGGGAGAAGAAACTTAATAATGAAAGTGGAAAACAGTATTTTATTAAATTACCTAAAAAATAAGTGATTTAGTGAATAGGGGGTAAGATTTGTGGTGTATATGATCTTGTATATTATAAAATATATTTAATTTTCGATTTAAATTATTTTAACAAACTTATTATCCTATGAAAAAAACACTATGTACATTAGGGGTTTTGGCTACTTTATGTATTAGCTGTGATCAAGAATATGAAGATCAGATAAGTAGTTTACAATCTCAAGTAGATGGGCTTACAGAGCAAATCGAAGCTACTGAAGATCTTAGTGATTTTGTGTATGGTCCTCTGGAAATTACTTATGATTTTATAGAGTTATTACAGGAAGATACCCCAGTATTGCTAACAGGTCCTCAGCAGGCTCTTGCAGCTAAGTCGGTTTCATTAACACAAGAGCGAAGTTCGGGAAGTATACTAATGAAGTATTCTGAAGATGCTTTATGTAATATTACTTACCTAGAGACAGATTTGTCAATTGAGCCTAAGTCTTCGATATTAGTATCAGATAAATTATTGATTAAAACTTACAATATTCAAGCTATTGTTATGAAAACTCCTTTTTCAGGTTTGTTAGATACAAATTTGGCAATGCTTTCAGTTTATTATGTAGTATATCCTGATGAAAGTACAGAAGTAATCTTAAATAAAGTGGTTGTAGATAGCTTTGAATTAAGTATCGACTATGAGGAAGACGATTTTACTTACGAAATTTCTACTTTCGAATTTGATGCAGAAACAGGAGAAGTGTCTATAGTGGTAGATTTAACCTATACAGAGGCCTCGGGATATGAGGGTACAGTTCAGTTTAGTTTTGCTGATACCTTAGAGATTATTGAGCCAGACGCTCGTGTGTGCTGTGATTAAAATACTTTTTGTATGATCTCATAAAAAAGCCTCTCTAAAAAATATAGAGAGGCTTTTGTGTGTTATGAAATTACTTACTTAAGTACATTTTTCTTCTCGAATACAATTCGTAGAATTGGTCATCTTTAAGATTGTCTATAAATAAAATACTTTCTCCTGTACTTTTCATTTCAGGTCCTAGCTTCTTATTTACATTCGGAAACTTATTGAAAGAGAATACAGGCTGCTTGATAGCATAACCTTCTAATTGAGGGTTAAAGTCAAAATCAGTTACTTTCTTTTCACCTAGCATTACTTTGGTAGCATAGTTTACATAAGGCTCTTTATAAGCTTTAGCGATAAATGGTACCGTACGAGATGCTCTAGGGTTTGCTTCGATAATATATACTTTGTCATCTTTTACAGCAAATTGAATATTGATTAATCCTACAGTATCCAAAGCTTTAGCGATAGTAGTAGTATAATCCTTTATTTGTTGCATTACAAACTCACCTAGATTAAAAGGAGGTAAAGTCGCATTAGAGTCACCAGAGTGTACACCACAAGGCTCAATATGCTCCATAATACCAATGATGTATACGTTTCCATCAGCATCACAAATAGCATCAGCTTCTGCTTCAATAGCACCATCTAGGTAATGGTCAAGTAATAATTTATTACCAGGTATTTGTTGTAATAAATCTATAACGTGACTTTCTAATTCTTTTTTATTGATTACAATTTTCATTCCCTGACCACCTAATACGTATGATGGACGTACTAAGATAGGGAAGTCTAATTCGTCAGCTAATTTTAAAGCCTCATCAGCATTTTCAGCTACACCAAACTCTGGGTAAGGAATATTGTTCTCTTTTAGTAGAGTAGAGAAACTACCACGGTCTTCAGCTAAGTCTAATGCTTTGTAGCTTGTACCTAGTATTTTTATACCGTAACGCTCTAGTTTTTCTGCTAGTTTTAGAGCTGTTTGTCCTCCTAACTGTACAATAACACCCTCAGGTTTTTCGTGTTGAATAATATCGTATATGTGCTCCCAGAAAACAGGTTCGAAATATAATTTATCAGCGGTGTCGAAATCCGTAGAAACTGTTTCAGGATTACAGTTGATCATGATAGTTTCGTAACCACACTCAGCAGCGGCTAGTACACCATGTACACAACAGTAATCAAACTCTATACCTTGTCCAATACGGTTTGGTCCAGATCCAAGTACAATGATTTTCTTCTTGTCAGTAACTACACTTTCATTTTCTACACTAACCACTCCGTCTTTAGAAATAATTTCACTTTCAAAAGTAGAGTAATAATAAGGGGTTACCGCTTTAAACTCAGCAGCACAAGTATCTACTAGTTTGTATACACGTTTTATGTTAAGAGCATTTCTTCTTTTGTATACTTCACTTTCGTAACATTTCAGCATGTATGCGATCTGTCTATCAGCAAATCCTTTTTGTTTAGCTTCTAATAAGAGGTCTTTAGTGATAGATTCTACAGTATAAGTTGAAATTTCTTTCTCTAAGCTATATAGTTCCTCGTATTGTTTTAAGAACCACATATCAATCTTAGTGATTTCGTGAATTCTACTTAAAGGAATACCCGCTTGGATAGCATCGTAAATTACAAATACACGATCCCAACTAGGGTTTGTAAGTTTTTCTATTATCGTATCGTAGTTACTCTGACCTTTACCATCGGCACCTAATCCGTTACGTTTAATTTCAAGGGATTGTGTTGCTTTATGTAGAGCTTCTTGGAACGAGCGTCCAATACCCATAACCTCTCCTACAGCTTTCATTTGTAGTCCTAGTGTACGGTCAGATCCTTCAAATTTATCGAAGTTCCAACGAGGGATTTTTACGATAACGTAATCCAAAGTAGGTTCAAAT
>CAYYNF010000182.1:0-4996 GCA_964472695.1 uncultured Flavobacteriaceae bacterium | reverse complement strand
ATTATATACAGATGTAAAATAGTATATTACTTAAAACTAGAATGTTTGTGAGTGTATAAAGCCTTGAGTACTCTAAATTCGTGCAAAAAAAATGGAAGTTATGAATGAAAGGGAGCAACAAGATCACTTAAACACAAGAGGATTTGATTTTTTTTTACAAGATTTAGAGAGGGGAGACTTACCGGAGTTTGTAGGTTTTCAGGATATTGATGAACAGCCTCAAGATAATAGTTTTGTAGGAGGCTTACAGAGGCAACAAGCTGCCTTTAATGATTTGGATGATAGAGAGCCTATAGTATATTCAGTATTAAATCCAACAGGAGAGCCTTATACATTAGGTACTATGGAGGAACGTCAGCTTCGTGTTCAACAGGTTGGTGAACCAGATTTAATGCATTCCTATGATACTTTACAACGTTTTTTCGAAGGGGAAGGAAGGCATTTGAGTGCTGTGCAACAGGAACGTTTAATGGCTTTTTATGAGTTGAATTATAGTTTGCGTAGAGATGGGTATCCATCTTTAGATGAAATTACTACACAAATTGTAAATGATTCAACTTTACGTCATATTATAGAATTCACTATGATAAGAATTAGTGCAGAGATCGATCTAGAACATCAAAGAGAGCTTAGGCGAGAGCGTTCTCAGGAAAATAATCCTTGGGAAGCTTTTAGTCAAATTCAAATATCTGATACAGAATTGTTAAAAGCAGATTTGTCACGTGTTTCGGATATGCTTTGTCTTGACTTTAAAAGTATAGAAGAGGAGGAGTGTAATGCGAGAGTTATTCAAGAACAATTAGCACAGAGTAATCAGTATACTTCAGAGGAAATACAGTCGGTTTCTAAATGGTTAGAGAATCAGTTCATAATTGCTCGAAATGTTGAACATATTAATATGGTGGCTATGCAGATTCAATTATTGGAAACTTACCTTAGTGATAACCCTAAGTATATTGTAGAAAATAGACTTTATGATGAGGAGACTCCTGCATTTAACGATAACCGAACGTTACATCTTCTTTCTCAACAGCGGGAAAGAATTATCGGAATTGAAAAATTATTGAAAGTTAAGCAAGAACAACAACAAAAGTTACAAGTATCTAATAGTTCTATAGCACAAGGACAACATGTATTGAGTCAGTCGATGAGTCCAAAGCAAAGAGAATTTTTGCAATTGATAGAACATCAAAGGGCAAGTTTGAGGGCATCACAACGTAAAAAAACGAGACGTACTACCTCACAACATTTATAGGTCAAAGATGTTAGTAGTTGAAATTGTTCTTAAGATGTAAAATATTTATTAGGGGGAATTTTAATAATATCATATATATACGAAGTTTTTTAATGTAGTTATACCAATTGAATCCAGCAAATATTATTTGTCGTATAAATAGGTTGAACTATTTTTTCTTTTACACTAGAAAGTAAAAAGAAACGACTTATATGCGTCATAATATTTCTAATTGGTATTATAAACGAAGGTCTATTTTTGATTTAATGATTTAGCCGAAAAAATCGTTAGGCTAGCATAAATCCCCCTATATTTGTAAGTATCTAAGGTTGAATGTAAAAGCGAAATATTATGAATCAAAATACTTCTTATAATTATATTAATCGTGAAATCAGTTGGTTACAGTTTAATGCAAGGGTTTTACAGGAAGCAGAAGATGAGAGTGTTCCTTTATTAGAGCGTTTGCGTTTTATAGGTATATTTTCTAATAATTTGGATGAGTTTTTTAGGGTGCGTTATGCGTCTATACGTCAGATTATGCTTTTAGGGTTTGATGCTAAGCGTGCTTTTCAGGGGTTAAGTTCAAAAGAACTATTAGAAAAAATTACTAAAATAGTAATCGACCAGCAACGTAAAAGTGTAGAAATTACTGAGCATATAAAACAGCAATTAAAGGCTCATAATATTCATATTATCAATGAAGATCAGGTACTCAATGAGCACGAGGCTTTCTTAGAAGATTACTTTCTTACTAAGGTGAGTCCTGCTTTAATGACTTTTATGTTAGATGATCTAGAGGATTTTCCTCATCTTAAGGATAGTTCAGCTTATTTAGCTGTAAAGTTAAGTTTAGATATTGAAAAAGAAGGAAGTGATGTAAAGTATTCGTTAATAGAAATTCCTAAAACTTTAAATCGTTTTTTGTCATTGCCTGTTGTTCAGGATAATAAGGAATATGTCATGTTTATAGATGATGTGATTCGTTATTCATTGCGTCATATATTTAGTATTTTCGACTACGTAGCAGTTGAAGCACACATGATTAAAATTACTAGGGATGCTCAGTTAGATATAGATAATGATTTTAAAAAGAGTTTCATAGAGAAAATTTCCAAGAGTGTACAGTCCCGTAGAGATGGGGATCCTGTTCGTTTTGTGTATGATCGTACAATAGCAAAAGATACGCTTGACTTTCTATTAGCTAAAATGAATATAGACCATACGGATAGTTTGATTCCAGGTGGAAGATATCATAATAGTAGGGATTTTATGGGGTTTCCTACTTTAGGGCATAAGGATTTAGCGTATCCCTCTCAAAAACCTATTCCTATAAAAGATTTAGATATTGGGTCAAGTTTGTTTAAGGCAATAGCTAAGAAAGATTATTTGATGTATGCTCCTTATCATAGTTTCTCATATATAATTAAATTTCTGCGTGAAGCAGCTTTAGACCCGAAGGTAAAGACGATCAAGATTACGATCTATCGATTAGCAAAAATTTCACATGTAGTGAGCTCTTTAATTAATGCAGTTAAAAATGGTAAAGAGGTAACTGTACAGATTGAGTTACGAGCTCGTTTTGATGAAGCTAACAATATTAAATTTGCAGAAGACTTACAACGAGAAGGGGTTAAACTTATTTTCGGTGTACCAGGATTGAAAGTGCACTGTAAAACATGTTTAGTAGAGCGTGAAGAAGAGGGGAAATTAAAACGATATGGTTTTATTAGTACTGGAAACTTTAATGAATCCTCTGCTAAAGTATATACTGATTATACTTTGTTTACTAAGAATCAGAATATACTTAAGGACATTAATAAAGTTTTTAACTTCTTTGAGATTAATTATAAGGTTAATAAATATAAACATCTCATCGTATCACCTCATTATTCTAGGAAAAGGATAGTGAAGTTAATAGATCAAGAGATTGCAAACGCAGAAAAAGGAAAGTCTGCTTATATACATTTAAAGCTAAATAGTTTAAGTGACTATGCGATGATTGATAAGCTATATGATGCGAGTAATGCAGGGGTACAAGTACGTTTGATTATTAGGGGAATTTGCTGTTTGGTTCCTGGAGTTAAGGGAATGAGTGAAAATATAAAAGCCATTAGTGTTATTGATAAGTTTTTGGAGCATCCACGTTTATATATTTTTGGAAATAATGATGATCCTTTGGTGTATATTTCTTCAGCAGATTGGATGACACGTAATATTGATAAACGTGTTGAGGTAAGTTGTTCTGTTTATGATGAAAGTATAAAAAAACAATTAATAGATACATTCGATATTTGTTGGTCAGACAATGTAAAGGCACGTATTATTGATGTTGAACAAAGTAATACTTATGTAAAAAACGATAAACCTTTAGTGCGTTCACAAAAGGCTTTATATGAGTATTATGAAAAGTTGTTGTTAAATTAAACAACTTACTTTTAGTCGTATAAGATATGCGAAATCTTTTTTTTGTAAATTGTATAAGATTACATAAAAAATAAAGGTGTGATAGATATAAAAAAATTTGCAGCGATAGATATAGGTTCTAACGCAGTACGTCTATTAATCAGTACTGTAACCACTAAAGAAGGTGAAAAACCGAGATTTAAGAAAACAAGTTTAGTACGTGTACCTATAAGGTTAGGTGAAGATGTTTTTGTAGAGGGAGAAGTTTCATTTCATAATATACAGCGTCTTATAGACACTATGAAAGCTTATCGACTACTAATGGATACGCACAAAGTAGTTTCTTATAGAGCTTGTGCCACTTCGGCCATGCGTAATGCTAAAAATGGAACTAGCGTTGTAGAGCAAATAAAAAAGCAAGCCAATATTGATATCGAAATTATTGATGGTAAGGATGAGGCTGCTATCATATCGATGACAGATCTGACAGAGCTTACAAATTCTGATAAGACATATTTGTATGTAGATGTAGGAGGAGGAAGTACCGAGTTTACAGTATATCATAAAGGGAACACAGTAGTTTCTAGGTCATTTAAGTTAGGGACTGTACGTTTACTTAATAATTTGGTCACATCAGAAAAATGGACAGAGGTAGAGTGTTGGGTTAAAAAACATACCCAAGACTATGAAAACGTATATCTTATAGGTTCAGGAGGAAATATTAATAATATATTTAAGAATAGTAAAAAATCTAGTGGAAAGCCTTTGTCATATGATTACTTATTATCGCATTATGAATTATTAAATTCTCTGAGTTATGAAGAACGTATTTGGGAGCTTAATATGAATAAAGACCGTGCAGACGTTATTATACATGCTGCAAAAATTTATTTATCAGCAATGAAATGGAGTAATGCGGAATATATTTATGTGCCTAAAATTGGACTAGTAGATGGTGTTGTAAAATCGTTATACATGAATTATGTTAAAGGTCTGTAAGTTAGTTTATTGTTATTTGTGAGGCTTTTTATACCAGTTGATACCTATTATTTGTGTACAGGTAATAAGTGTCAATTGGTGTTAGTGTTATTAAAAAAATCTTTCTGCTCACCTAATTTTTTTAGTTTAATACCTTCAAATAATTTGTAAATATGTTATAGAAAGCTAGATTTGTCATTCAATAAACTTAAATCACTATAGAATGTCTTTAAAAGTAGCTATTTCACATAGTACAAAATATAAGTATGATAGACCCGTTAGTTTAAGTCCTCATATTTTTAGACTGAGACCTGCACCACATACTAAAACACCAATCTCTTCTTATTCTCTTAATATAGAGCCTAAAGAACATTTTATTAA
>CAYYNF010000181.1:0-5057 GCA_964472695.1 uncultured Flavobacteriaceae bacterium | reverse complement strand
GAAGTCTATATTACTCAAATATAGAAGAATGCCAAAAATCGTCGGGTAGAGTAAATAAATACAACTCTTAATGATTCATATTAAAACATAACCAACTAAAAAATAATAAATTATAGATATTTATTTTTTTAAGAGTCATTTTTTGCTCTATAGAAATTAGAAGCCTTAATTACCGCTAGATCTTTCACAAAAACCTATTTATTAACTGAACCATATTAACAAATGACTCACCCCCTGTATTATTCTACTTAAAATATTTTATGGTTAAAGTTATAATAAATATAAATGTTTTCTTTTGCATTAAATTTTACTGAATATTTAGTGTGTGGAGTGCAATGTACACTTTAACTATTATTAATATTATAGACTTATTTTTTATGATCAATAGTAACAACATTTCAATCACTAACGAGTTACAAAAGCTATACATAGGGTACGCCCCTTCACTTTTAGATCCCACTAATTTTCAAAAAGAGAAGAATAGAACATCTTTAAGATTAAATCGACTTAGAAAATCTCTTAGAAAACATATCAAGAATAAAACCCGAAGTAACGAAGATCTAGTCCACCTTAAAGGATATGTAGAATCTTTGGATTATCATTTAAAGAAATTGGAATATTTTGAAGAAGCTTACAACACAATACGCGAAGCTATCTTAGACAACTCCGTATTCGAAAGCATACTATCACACCTCAATATCTCTAAAAAGGAAGAAGAGATAAGAGACCAACAGAAAATGCCTATTAGAAATGACAATACAGAACAAGGCTTTATTATTACTGACAACACTCCCGAAGAAGAATATAAGACAACTCTTGAACGCGCAAGATGTTTCGCTTCAGTTACAGCCCCTTTTTACAATTTAAATACTTCGGGACGTATAGAGAAAGCTGATAATGAAAAAAATAACTCTCAGAAAGCCGCCCCTACAAGATTAGAAAACAACAATCTTGACTTGGAATTCACAAGAGTTTCTTTCAGTGATCATACATCAGTTATGCTATATGAAGATCTAAATAATAGACAGGAAACCTCAGAATTAGACGAAAACGAAAATAGTATAACTAAAGAAGCATCTCAAAGCTCTTCTAACTCAAGAATATTTCACTACCTAGGTAAAGAAACAATAAAGGAAGAAGATTTTCACAATACTCAAGTCACCTCTGACTTCTGTTCTAAATCACAACGAAGCACCCTAAAGATTAACCGAAAAGAACATACAACCCACAGCAAAAGAGTAAAAAGCATTACAGCTAGTCATTCTTAATTCTATAACAATTTAATTATGTCAAAAGAAATTTTAGCAAAACAACTAGTAGATCTCTTAGGAGCATACCGTGTAGGATATCCTCATAACGAAAACGAAATTGATGCCCAAATAGCTGAAAGAGAAATGCTATTGACGCGTTATGATTTACATGAAAGACAGAAATATAGTATTCTAAAAGTCCTTATTGAAGCATGTAAGAATGGTTTCCACCAAAGTAGCATACTACACTTACTTTCAATATCTGACAAAAAGAAATTCTTACGTTTTTTCAAAAAGGAGTCTCGTTATAGACATGAAAAATCAGCACCTTATGTAGAAGATAAAACTCAAATTGAAAGAGTAAGCAACCTATTTGACGAAATGGATAAACATAGGGATTTTTTAAAGGAATTAACCGAAGATGATCAAGAAAACTTCCTAGAACCTCTGTTTGTATTTGCTCGCAGAACATACAGTAACGGTATCATTCTAAGTGACGGAGAAAATCGCCCAGGATACCGCCGAGGGGCACGTGAGATATTACGAAATAAACTAACCTTTGAAGATGTCGATCCATTGTGTTTTTCCCGTTTACTTAGCCTCCCTAAAAGATGGAGTGAAATAGAGCAAGAGGAATTTCCTGATGAACAACCCAGCTTAGACATCTCTTGCTTATCTGTACCAGAACAACCTCTTTCCAGTAATCAAACTAAAGACCAATTTGAAGGAAAATCATTACCTGACGAAAACCCCTTGATAAGACTCTTTCTCTCCACACCATTATCAAATCAACCACCTAGACTCTCTACAGATCATATCCAAGGATGCGAGTCATCAACTACTTATGCTTTCGCATTAAGAAATGACATAGAAAACCTAAAACTTTATAAAACCATACTAAGAGAAGTTAGACCCTCCTTTTCCAGCGAAAAGGCTATACAAGATTTAATGAATGATTTAAAAGGTCTCCGAGAACAATTTGACCAACGTTTTCGTTCTTCTGAAGAGCTCGATCTACTCGGTCGATACGAAATACAAAACCGATACACCAATATAATGCGTAACCCTTACAGATACCCTTTACATTTGAAGGAATTACAAGCACAAGCATGGTTTATACAAAATACTTTTGCATACCGAACTTCAAACACTCACCATATCAACAAAGAGCGTATGGATCAAGCTAGACAATATATCATTAAAAAATATATACCCCCTACACCCCAAAAAACATCAGCTAGAAAAAAGATCTCATTTAGAAAAGAAGGGAAGCTCAGAATGGACACAACAGAAGCTTTACATAGACCTGAAAATAGAGAAGGAAGACTCGTAGAAGTAAAAATAACTCGCTTAGAAGAAAGTATCGATATAGCTCGTTTTCAAAGTTCAGAAGTTAAGATCGATGATGGAAACATACGCAGTCAACATAACAGAACCTCTGATTCTAGACAAAACACTACACTCCTAAGAAACACAGGAACACATTATCATTGGTTTAAAGCAAAAATGTCAACTTATAAGAAACCTTCAAAACAAAAAAAAGTACAGAAAACAAGAAGATAAATTACACTACCAACACCCCATAAATATCTAAATGTATTTTAAAAAGTAGTCTTTTTTTAATACAAAGGTATACGATTTAAGAATAGAAATTCCATATAGCATCAATCCTATTCCTCACAATTAAACTAAGGAACAACAATTTATACAAAAACCACATTACCCTGTAAAAACAGAGGAATGTGGTTTTCCATTTTTAGACTTTAGACTAAAAAACCAAAGCCTTACAGTAATTAAATTATTATTTATACTATAAATTACAATTCAATTAGCATTATCAATATTTAACTATAAATTCACTCTTTCGATACTTTTCTAAGACCTTGGGATCCTTACAATCCTTACAGTCCTCATCAGGTTGTAACTCTCCCATACCCTTAGCTTCGACCCTATCCTTTTGAATTTTCCCTTTCTTAATTATATAGTCTCGTGCAGCTTCTGCTCTTTTTTGACTCAAAGTATAGTTATGAGCCCTTGTTCCAATATAATCAGTATACGATTTTATAATAATACTAATATTTTTGTGAACTGTTAGGACCTGTACTATTTTATCTAACTCTTTCTTAGACTTCTCCTTAACAGAAAAATCTCCTGTATTGTAATAGATCTTGGATAATTTCAGTATATCGTTTAATTTATCCCCCTGTTTGATCTTTAGATTTTTTATTTTATCTAATTCCGAAATATCTCCAATAGGAATTTCAAGCTCAGTTACCTTACCTTCTGTAATATCGGCCTTAATGATTTCTTGATTTAACTCTACACCATTCTTTATAATTTTCAGTATATATTCTTGTCCACAAGTTACGTCAAACTCAAAGAGGCCTTTGCTATTTGATATTACAGAAGACAATAATTTCTGACTAGAAGTATATACATCTATTAATATTCCCTCTGTACTTTCACCCGTCTTAGCGTTTACTATATGTCCTTTAAAACTTTGAGAACAGTTTAAAAGAGAAGGCACAAGTTGATTGAGCTCATAAATATCCGTACTCCCTACACCACTATCTCTATTACTACTCATGTACCCCTTGTTCTCCTTTAAATCGATAATAAACCCAAAATCATCACTAGTACTATTGATAGGCTCACCAAGATTAATAGGAACTTGATGTTTCATCTTATTTTCGTTACTTATAACAAACACATCTAAACCTCCAAGCCCCAAGTGCCCATTACTAGAAAAGTACAATAAGTTGTTTTCCGTAATAAAGGGATAATCTTCATCTCCAAAAGAATTTATTTTAGAACCTAGATTAACTGGTTTCCCATATTTTCCTTTCGGTAATAGATTGACATAAAAGAGATCTTTTTTACCAATACTTCCAGGCATATTACTTGAAAAGTATAAACGTTTTCCATCAGGACTTAAGAAAGGGCTTGTATATGTATATTTCGATTTACCTAATCTCACTTTCCTCAAAGAAGACCATTTTCCTTTTTTCCTTACAGCTCTATATATGTCATACTTCACATCTTCCCCCCCCTTATATTTCCTCTTCAAAAATCCGAATCTATCACTTCTAGAAAAATAAATAGTATCCAAACTTTTACTGAATGTACATGACTCCTCATGAAACTTAGAGTTTAAATTTCTATCGAAATTATAGATATCATATTTATTAGCAATATACAAATCACTTAGAGGTTGATTATTCCACTGTAATCTTCTCTTGAATATAGTATCTCTTGACGAGCTAAAAACAAGACTTTTCCCATAGAATTGAGGAGCTTTATCAGCAAACGATGTATTCCCTTTGAATTCAGTAAGCTCGTAAGTTCCCGATTGTTTTTTTAAGCCTTCAGAATAAGATTCATTATCCGTTTGAAGTGTCTTTTGAAAATCAATACCTTTTCGTTCATAATATTGCGTTATGACTGTATTCGCCTTTTTATATAAACCAAGTGCACGTAAGCACTGTGAATATTTAAAAAGATATTCTGGATCGTATTCATTATACTTTATAGTCAGTTCAGCGTACCATTCTAAAGCATCTTCATATGCTCCATTGATATAATAAGTATCGCCTAATCTTTGCAACAAACTTAAAGGCTTTCTTCGCTCAGTCTGATCTATTTTCAGATAATCTTGTTGAGCTTCTATGTAAGCAGTTGATTTAAATTTTTTGTGTGCTTTCTTTAGAGTTTGTGCCTGTGATATGCCAAATGAAAAGAAATAAATAAAACTAGAAATATATAGTAATTTCATTTAAAAATAGTTAATGATCAAGAATTAAAAAGATG
>CAYYNF010000180.1:0-5076 GCA_964472695.1 uncultured Flavobacteriaceae bacterium | reverse complement strand
CATACATGTTTTTTGAGGTAAATGTTGTTTTTTCATATTGTTTAACAAATTTAGTAAAAAGTTAAACAATTTAAGTAAATATTTGGTATAGAAATTTTTATTAAGGAAGGTTTTGGATTACAGGAAGTTTTATTTTCAGAAGATCTTTTAGAAAAGAATACATTCATTCGTTTAACCTAAAGAATGACAATCAATTATTCATTTTTACAGTTATAAATATTAACTTTGTATTTAATCATTTGAAAGAAATACTAGCAATCATGAAACAAAAGTATCAATACCTATTCAAACTACTTGTATTATTCCTACTTGTAAGCTGCAAGAAAGATAATGAGGATATTGAAAATAGCACCAAAGACACACCTACTGATTATAGTATCACTCAAAATAATGTAGTTGAAGAAACAGAAGATGGTATTGTTGATTTTAAAGATGAGACTATTGTAATTGGGGATGACTTGGAAGAATTTATGATTTCAAATCAAAATAATCAATTAACTTTTAGTAAAAATGAAATTTCCGATGACTTCAAAAAAGGAGATATTTTATTTTCAAAACCTACTGAACATGCTCCTGATGGGTATTCTTATAAAATAATCTCTAAATCTGAAAACAATGGATTGACAACTTTTAATGTAGAGTCTGCAAAGATTGAAGAAGTATTTGACCAATTTGAAACAAAATATCAATCTCAAGAACAAATAGAAATCAATTCATTAGAATTTTTTGATGCTCAAGAAATAATTGACGAGCAACTTGGTGCTTCAAAAAGACTAAATACTAACTCTGTAACTACAAATGGATTAAACTTCTTTAACAAATCTCTACTTAAAAAAATAGATGATATAAAAATTGATATTAGTGAAGGTGGTAGGAAAGCAAAAGTAAGTTATGTTTTTTGGGAAAAAGAATTTAAAGATAGTACTGGTTTAGGACCTAAAGTTGAAGCAACAGTTAGTTATGAAGTTTATTTTAAAGATATTGATTTTGAAATAAAATCATCATACCCAGTAAATGGAAAAATATTTTTCAATGTACATGAATTTACTAATGTAGTTCATAATTTGAATTTTAGTTTAAGTACTGGTGGAAGTGTTAGTAAATTACTTGAATCTGATAAAGAGATAAGGGACTATCTGGTTGGAAAAAAAATTCCTCTTTTTCAGATTCCAATACCTCTAGATAGCACAGGAACTGTTAATAAAATAGCTGTAGATCCTAAATTTATAGTTTATGTAGCTATTGATTGGGGAGCAGAAGGGAGTTTAAACATAGGTGCAGAATACGCTTATGGTCAAAGTATAAACTTTGGATATGACCCTACTAATTTTAGTGATGAAAACGTAGAAGATGGCTGGAACTTTTCTTATAATGATGCAAGCTATTTTGATTGGTGGCTAAATGCTGAGGCTAATATGAACTTTAATATTGGTCTAGGTGTAGGAATAGTTATGGATTTCCCTCAGTTTAAAGATGAAAATGGGGTAAAAGCCTATATTGGAGGCTTTTTTGAACCAGCGATTTTAGACTGCGAGATAAAATTAAGGGCTGGTGTGCCATGTTCATATATTGATGTACCTTTTAGGATTGGAGCTAGAGGTTCTATAGAATCTTATCTTAAACCATTTTCTAAAGGTATTGAGGAAATTTCTAGTAAAATAGAACCTCTTACGTATGTAGAACTTCCGCCCAAATCATTCGATTTTTGCGAAAGTGAACCACTATCCTTTCAAGGAGATTTAAATTTTGGAGAAGTAACTATAAACCAAAAATTAACTAAGGAATTACGAATTGTCAACTTAACCGATGATGAAATTAATATTAGAGATATAAAACTACCTGATGGATTTAGTTCAGATTGGAGTAAAGGCTACATTGCTGCGAAATCAGAACAGGTTTTGCAAATTACATTTGAACCTACTGAAAACAAGAATTATGATGGTATTATCACGGTTGTAAGTGATGCAAATGAAGAGCTTTATACTATTGAAGTAACAGCTAGTAGTGTTGAAAATATCCAAATCCAAAACACTACCCCAACAGACATAGGAGTAGTTACAACAATTAACCTTTTAGATAAATTTACTTTAAACAACGGAACTAAATTTACCCCTAACTCCGTTCTAGTTGATTTAGATACATCTGAATCAGGTATTCAATCTGAACGAACAGTTATAGGTGAAGGTGAATGGGTATATGATACCATGACTGGTAAAGTTACTTTTAGTCAAGACCCTGGATTTACTTTAAGTTCAACTCCAATCGATTTTGAGATATTAAATCTTAATAATGAAGTTCAAGGTGGTGGCACACTCAAAGCGATATATGAAATTATCCCAGTAGCAGAGCATGATGAGTCTTTAAGTAATATTAATGGTAGTTCTGTAGAAGTTTATATTTTAAATAATGATTATGACGAAGACGGAACAATAGACCCTGAAACAGTTTCGTTACAAGCACCAAAAAATGCTATAAATTATATTTCAAACTTATCAAATGATTTAATTGGATTTACAATCCCAAGCGAGGGTACATGGAGTTATGATAGTGTAAAGGAAATTGTCACTTTTACACCCGAGGAAAATTATATTGACACTGAACCAACCCGAATAAGTTACACTGTACGTGATAACGACGGTAACGAAAGTGATAGTGATGGAGATATTAGTTTTGATACAGACACTGCTGCCAATATAGTTGTGACTTATCAAGAAAAAGTTGAAGAAGAACCTATTACCGAAGAGAAAATATTTGAAGGTGATGTATTTTTAAGTTCACAGGAAGAAGTAAATGAGTTTGCTGCAAAAAAATATACTGAAATAACAGGGCGTTTGGGGATTGGTGCTTTTTTTGAAAAAAATTCTTTTAGTTCATTGAGTAACTTAAAAACTATAAAGACTGTCGGAAGTTTATATATCCGCTTCAATAATACCTTAATCTCACTGGATGGCTTAGAAAATATAACAAGTATAAGAGATGATTTAAGGATTAATGGTAGTGATGCTTTAACCTCACTAAAAGCATTAGAAAATATAACAAGTGTAGGAGGAGATTTACGTATTGATAATAACTATGCTTTAACCTCACTCAATGGATTAAAAAATATAACAAGTGTAGGAGGAAGTTTATCGATTGATGGTAACGATGCTTTAACCTCACTAAATGGATTAGAAAATATAACAAATGTGAAAGGAGGAGATTTACTGATTTCTCAAAATACTGCTTTAACCTCACTCAATGGATTAGAAAATATAACAAGTGTAGGAAGAGATTTACATATTGGTGATAACGATATCTTAACCTCGCTAAATGGATTAGAAAATATAACAAGTGTAGGAGGAGATTTACGTATTGGTGGTAACGGTGCTTTAACTTCACTGAATGGATTAGAAAATATAACAAGTGTAGGAGGAAGTTTATCGATTACTGCTAATAAAGCCTTAACCTCACTCAATGGATTAGAAAATATAACAAATGTGAAAGGAGAAAGTTTAGATATTATAAATAACGATGCTCTAACCTCACTCAATGGATTAGAAAATATAACAAGTGTAGGAGGAGATTTAAGGATTTCTTATAACGATGCTCTAACTTCACTAAATGCTTTTTGTTCAATAGGAAGTATTGACAATATATTAGGTAATATTGAAATTGCTAACAACAGTTATAATCCAACAATAGAAGAAATTAAAGCAAGTGATTGTGAACAATAATGGCTAAACAAAAATTTGGTCGTCTAGATATTTTAGACACTATCCCAAAATCTGTATAAATTTTATACCCTTAATGGGATAGTGTCCAAAAAAACAACCAAACCCTAATTTTTTAAAACTTACAGAGATTTTGGGAGAGTATCAGACATCATTGCTAAAAAAATGCTTATTTTGAGCAGTATGGGAATTAAGTGCCGTTTAGGAAAATTAATAGTAGGATAAACTAAAAACAATCAAACCATGTTCAAAGATCGCTACATCAATCCACTCACGGACTTTGGTTTCAAAAAGCTATTCGGTGAAGAACCCAATAAAGAATTTTTGATTTCATTTCTAAATTCGGTTTTGCCCGACTATCACCAAATCAAAGACCTCAATTATTCTAAAAACGAACGCTTAAGAAACACACCACTAGACCGCCGTGCGATTTTTGATTTACACTGCGTTGCGGAAGATGGCACAAAGTTTATTGTGGAAGTGCAAAAAGCCAAGCAAAACTATTTCAAAGACCGCAGTATCTACTACGCTACTTTTCCTATTCAAGAACAGGCAGAACAAGGGGATTGGAATTTCAAGTTAACACCTATATACACCGTGGCGATTTTAGATTTTGTTTTCAATGAAACCAAAGCCAAAGAACGTGTAAAAACCACGGCGTACCTCAAAGATCAAGAGAATGAGATCTTGTACGATAAATTATGCTTTATCTATTTAGAGATGCCCAAGTTCAACAAAACTTTAGAGGAGTTAAAAACCAATCAGGACAAGTGGCTTTACGTTTTAAAGCACTTATCTAATTTAAACGATAGACCCGAAGCTTTGCAAAAACGTATTTTCGAGAGTTTTTTCAGACAAGCCGAAATTTCAAGTTTTAGTCCTACGGAGCTTCAAGCCTACCACCAAAGTTTGAAGTACTACCGAGATATGCATAATGTGATTAATACGCATTATGAGGATGGACTTAAGAAGGGTAAAAAAGAGGGTATCGAAGAAGGACTTGAAAAAGGCAAAATAGAAATGGTGTTAAACTTTTTGAGAAACAATGTTTCGGTTGAAGTGGCTGCCGAGGCTTCAGGCTTATCCATTGAAGAAATCGAGAAATTAAAGCAAAAATTAAAGTCTTCTTAAATTCTTACATTTCTTACAAGAAAATACCCACACCAAAACAAAAACTCCAAGAAAAGCGATGAATTAAAAATCGGGTTTTTCAAAATTGAGGTTTAATTCACATCCTCGGTTCGACCTAATGTCTAAAGGGGGAGCTTCCTGAGAAAAGCATCACTTTTTAGTGATGCTTTTTTGGTTTTATAGGGTTTATAATACGCATTATCAAACACTTGCAAAATAAATGACCCTCAAAATA
>CAYYNF010000179.1:0-5172 GCA_964472695.1 uncultured Flavobacteriaceae bacterium | reverse complement strand
TCGAGATCGTATTACAGGTGATAGTATATTGATACGTTGCCCTAAGTAATCTTTTGTGATCAAATCTTTAATTTGATCATCAGAGTAACTGACCATCTTTTCTCCTGTTTCATAACTAAAGGCTTCACCTGCTTTAGCAAAGAGCAAACGTAAAAAATCATATATCTCAGTGATCGTTCCTACAGTACTTCGTGGACTCTTATTTGTGGTCTTTTGTTCAATGGCGATAACAGGAGAAAGACCATCTATTTTATCAACATCAGGACGCTCTAAATTCCCTAAAAATTGTCGAGCATACGCCGAAAAAGTCTCAATATAACGACGTTGCCCTTCAGCATAAATAGTGTCAAATGCTAATGAAGATTTCCCTGAACCAGAAAGTCCTGTAATCACTACAAGTTTATCTCGTGGAATTGAAATATCTATATTTTTAAGATTATGAGTGCGAGCTCCTTGTACAGAAATCAGTTTATCGTCTTGCATAATTGTTTATTGAAAGTACTAAAGGTACAATTATAGCATCTCTATCTTATAATTCATATACCAAGTTTAATATATTTTTAAAAGATTTCTTTACACTACCTCAACCATTTTAAAGGTTATAATATTATATATTGAAGAATGCGTGACTTTCTGATTTTTTGACAGTTTTACTATTAAAATATTTTAAAAGTTTAGTACTAAAGGTGAATAAATATATTAATTTAGCGACGAAAAAATATGAAAGTACTAAACGTGGATCAGTTACACGCCAAACTAGATCATAATTTATATGAGCTTCTTCAAAATATAAGCCCTCTTATTCATTTAGAGTTATTCTCAGATTCGGAGGTCTGTAGTACTTATAATGATAAGTATCAAGTAATTGATATGACTACGCGACAAGCTCAAATATTTGTAGATCAGATATCTAGTGAAGGAATAGTAGACTTCGAATCTCCTTATGAGGTCATTGACTTTACAAATAGACTTACTCAAGAAATACTTCAATATTTTAATGAACATATAGATACCGTTAAACATTTATCTTCTAACCTATTACCAATAAATAGTCAAACTGAAACGGTATTAGGTTCGAACCCTGATTCTCTTAAAAATATGTTTCTGAATTACACTATGCGTAATCAGAAGTTTATAAATGAAAGATTATCTGATATATGCCGTGAAATTACGATGAACTCAGAAGAGTTACAGAGACAAATTAATTTAACCACAGAAAATATCTTCTTACATTCAGAGGAGTCTACTCAGCAACGTTCTAAAATTACTAATACTCTTGAACTTCTATATATACGTGCTATACTTATAAGGGCTATAAACCATCTTAAGGAGAATAATGATCCTGATGAAAATCAAATCAAACAAATTATCTTACAAAGTGTTGTTGATGATAATGAGTATATCTATAAAAAAGAGAAATTAAAGGAATTAAAAGCGCTTAGAGATGCTGTTGAACAATATGGAGGATTCAAAAATTTACGTAATCATATTTTATCTAACACTGGAACGAACTATTTATCAAGTTTAATTGATAATTCTCAATACTATAGTCAGCAATATTCGATGTTTACATTAATTCAACAATACCAAAATATTGATATACTTGATTATAATATTGCTCAATTAGAGGCTGATTTACTAAAAATAGAACCAACAGTACAAGAAATTTCAGGAAATTATGCTTTACAAGCATTGAGAGAAGGTAGCCAAGCTAAACTAGAAGTTCAGTTAAATACTTTAGAAGAAGAATTATCTTTAAGAAATTTTGGGCAAGAGTCTAGTGTTGAAACTCTTGATTCTCCCCTAGATTTATGCCCGAGAGAACATTGTGAAGGGCAATTATATTTATTTCCTAAATGTACCTTACAGCAGGTTTTAGAAAGTACTGGAATAACTTCGAGTCTACTAGAAGAAGAACAGGAAGAAAATAAAGAAACTAAAAAAAGAGGTAAAATAAAAAAATTTTTTACAAGAACTTCACGAAAAACAAAACCTACTCATAAACAAGAAGATGATTCTTTTGAGCACCTAAGTAAAGATAATCTTGAAGAATTACATTTAGAAGAAATAGAAGGATTATTAGATTTAAAAGAAAAAATTGAACAACAATACCAACCTGAGATGTTCAATTTATATGAAGAAAAGCTCCAATTAACAAAAGAGCGTAGTGAATTAATAAATGCGTTGAGGAAAACTGATTTGACTCCTGAAGAGTATGAATTATTAATGGAGGCGGTTTCTCTATTACAAATACAACGAGAACAAAACACAAGAGAACTAAGGGATTTAGGAAATAAATATTTAGAGGCTATTGATAATTATAATAATAAGCTAGATACTCTCAAAAAGATTAATAAGGCACTTCAAGATAAAGGTGATATTATAGATATATCACAAGCTATTGAATATAGAAAAAATTTAAGATTCTCACGACAAACTCATTTGGAATCTAGTCAGATAAATGAATCTATATATCAGAGAAAAGCATATCGTTATGGGCAACGAGATCCATTATATAGAGCAGGAAAACTCCGTAGTCCGATCATGCAACATAATTCAGGAAGACAAGAACACTATACAGGTAATAGAACAAGACAAGGAGTCACTTTATAGCTAATTTTTTATTACACTAAATTAAATAACAGGGCAAACACACAAAATGTGTTAATGATTCACCTTTAATATCTTAATGTAATTAGATTTGTGCTTTTTCAGAAATTGAATATCTTAAGTGATTGATTACGAAATATCATTTTTTAGAAAATAAATTTCATGTATTTGACCTATAAAATAGTTTCTTCGAAAAAGAAGTATTTTAGTATTCAACTGATTATATTTGTTAACTTAAGTCTAATTTTAATATAAATAATATGAATTATCGTTTAGGTCTTTTGACCACAGCCTGTTTAGCATCATTGACTATGTCAGCACAATCTTATGTGGGGCTCTTAGGTGATAACTATAGTGGGGTACATGGAATTATTAATAACCCTTCTAGTATTGCTGATTCTCATTATAAAGCAGATATTAACTTAGTAGGTGTGAGTACTACTATCGGTACTGACCTGATGACTATTGGTTTAGGAGGAGGTAATGAAGATAACCTTACACTTTCTACTGACAACAATATCTTTATAAATCAAGATATATTAGGACCGTCTTTTCTAATAAATTTAAATGATGATAGTGCTATAGCTATTTCAACACGTGTTCGTTCATACCTTAACGGTTATGGTATTGACGGACAAAGCTATGACACTATTGATACTAATTTAGATAGTAATGCTGATTTCAATTTAGAAACGGGAGGGGCTAATCTATCATTAAATAGTTGGGTAGAATTAGGAGCTACTTATTCTAGAGTGCTTTTAGACAAAGATGAACATTTCTTAAAAGCAGGAGCTACAGTAAAGTATTTACAAGGAGTAGCTAACGGTTACGCTAGTATATCAGGACTATCAGTAGATTATGATTCTACTAATTTTGAAATAGAGACTTCAGGAACGGCTACTGCAGGAGCTTCAGGAGATATTGAAGATATTACACAAGTAGCAGACGTATTTGAGGATTTTAGCTATGATACTGTGAAAGCATTTACAGGTGTTGGGTTGGACTTAGGAGCCACTTATGAATGGAGACCTGATAATGCAAGAAGTATCGATAATCCTAATGAGTATAAGTTGAAAGTAGGAGTAGCCATCACTGATATAGGAAGTATCAGCTATGAAGGAACGAGTACTAGTTATGACCTTAATAATAGAATTACTAGAGAGGAATTCCAATCTATTGATAGTATCGAGACACTCGAACAGTATTATACAGGAGGAAATGCAGAATTGGAATCAGGTAATCTACCAACTACATTTCGCCTAAACACGGATTGGAATGTTAATAACGACTACTTCTACTTAAATTTTAACGCTGACCTATCTATGGTGTCTTCGGGATTAAATAGAATTCATAATGTTAATATGCTTACAGTAACTCCAAGATATGAAACTAAATGGATTACTGCTCAATTACCTATTAGTGTACAACAGTACACAGGAGTACAAGCAGGTTTTGGTTTCCGTGCAGGACCTTTATATTTAGGTAGTGGAACAATACTTACTAATTTACTAACAGAGGGTAGTTCACTTGATATTTATGCTGGTTTAAAAATACCTTTGTATAAGAAAAAAAACTAATATTATACAGAAACTAGTTTAACAAAAATAAAGGGTAGTGATTTTGAAAAATCACTACCCTTTATTTTTTGAGTATCCTACAGGAAGACTACTACATAATCTGATTAATACGTAATCTAAGTTTTCTCATATAATCTTCTTCTAGCCAACTTCTATAATTTTTAGTACTATTACTAATACAGTAAGAATACATACGTACTCGGTATTCGATATCTTCAGCAAGTAACTTCGATAAAATACGAGCATCAAAAACGTCTTCACTATTATCAGCACACATTTGTGCATGTTGCTCTATAGAGCGTTCCAGAACCATTTTAGACTTCTCTCCATTATTTATGATATAATCATATTGTTCTTTAACATCAAAAGATACATCTTCAGTCTTAGAGAATTGTTCTCGAATATCGCTAGGCATTACATATTTAAATTGCCTTTCTATTTCTTCATCACTCACTAAGTTTTCTAGATAATAGTCAGGGAGTCTAAATATTTTCTGCCAGTCCACATCAGCATTCCAAAGTCCTAATCGAGCTGCGTTATTTCCTAAATCAATTACAGTAAATTCTTTTTTACCAGGGAAAGATCGTGATCCACGACCGATCATCTGGAAATAAAGAGTAAGTGATTTGGTTGCACGGTTTAATATAATAACCTCAATACTTGGTTCATCAAAACCTGTAGTTAAAATCCCCACCGAAGTTAATATAGCATCAGGTGTTTCATGAAACCATCTTAGTATTTCGGTACGTTCTTGTTTACTGTGTGTATTATCTAAATGACGAATTGGTAGTCCTGCCATACGGAAAGTTTCGTACACCTGAACCGAGGTATTAATACCATTGTTAAAGATAAGTGTCTTTTTTCCTTTAGCTTTTTGATCATAAGCATATAAAAGCTTTTCCTGCATAAAAGCGTTAGAGTAAAGGTCTTCGGATGACTTTACAGTATAGTCTCCATTAATACCTATTTTAAGACTACTTAAACC
>CAYYNF010000178.1:0-5178 GCA_964472695.1 uncultured Flavobacteriaceae bacterium | reverse complement strand
CTTTTCAATGATATACCCATGAGAATTATGAATATCACTATCAATTTTTGCGAGTTCTGAGGCTGTGGCTCCTATAAGCATACGCACCAAGGGATCAAAAGTACTATCGATATCACTCGGAGATACTTTCCACAATTCCGCAGCCTTTTGAATCATGCGGTTTTTAATATCGTTTTTAACTTTAATACTCATGACTTATAAGGTGCAAATGGAGCTAAATAAAAACATTGATTAAACGTAAAAGTTTCATTAGTTTGTGTTTTACGACATACTAACTTAATATCTACTCTTTTTTTAACACGGTTGTGCGTGTTATTTCCTACAAATTCATCCTGAACAATATTTGTAGTTATATCTACACTACGAATTCTTTTTTCATGTACTAATAAATTCTTTTTTAAAGATTCTGAAATTGTATGACATAATTTTTTAGTACTATATAAATTATTAAAATCTAATTCCCAGATTTCACACCCAAAACTCTCATCATAATCATACTCTCCAAAATAAGATGTCATGAGTAAATGTGTAAACTGAAAAATAGATTGTTCCAGTGTACAGGTTTCGGCTTCTTTGTTTTGCAATATGCGAGATGTTGATAATGGTAGTTTATAATAATTTTTCATAATAGTGTAATATACAAAAAGTACCGATACATTATCTCGGTACTTTTTGAAAAAATAACTTAAAAAGTAATACTACTATTTGACACGTAACAATTAAGAAGTTTGCTGCTCGTTTTTATTAGTAATTTCAATGTTTAACTCTTCTTTATTAGTACTGTTAACATCCATTAGGATTTCAGCACCTTCTCTTAGGTTTGCTTTAACAATTTCTTCTGCAAGAGCATCTTCAATATACTTCTGAATAGCTCTTTTTAAAGGCCTAGCACCATATTGTTTATCATAACCTTTATCTACAATAAACTCTTTAGCAGCATCTGTAAGTGTTAATTCATATCCTAAATCTTTCACACGACTAAATAATTTATCTAATTCTAAATCAATAATTTTGTGAATATCTTTACGCTCTAGACTATTAAACACAATTACATCATCAATACGATTTAGAAACTCAGGAGTAAATGCCTTTTTTAAAGCCCCTTCAATCACACCTTTGGCATGTGAATCGGATTGTGCTTTCTGAGAGGAAGTACTAAAACCTACACCATCACCAAATTCTTTTAACTTACGAGCACCAATATTTGAAGTCATTATGATTATAGAATTTCTAAAATCAATCTTTCTTCCTAAACTATCTGTTAAGAAACCATCATCCAATACTTGAAGTAACATATTAAACACATCTGGATGTGCTTTCTCTATCTCATCAAGTAAAATCACAGAATAAGGCTTACGTCTTACTTTTTCAGTAAGCTGACCTCCTTCTTCGTAACCTACATATCCTGGAGGAGCTCCGATAAGTCTAGAAATAGCAAACTTCTCCATAAACTCACTCATATCCACACGTATAAGAGACTCTTCACTATCAAAAAGTTCTTTTGCTAAAACTTTCGCAAGTTGTGTCTTACCAACACCTGTTTGTCCTAAAAATATAAAAGAGCCAATAGGTTTGTTAGGATCTTTAAGTCCCGCTCTATTTCTTTGGATTGCTTTTACAACTTTACTTACTGCTATATTTTGACCAATAACTTTTCCTTTAATAAATTCAGGAAGTTGTGCTAACTTACTAAGTTCTGTTTGTGCAATTCTATTTACAGGAATTCCTGTCATCATAGAAACTACATCAGCAACATTAGTATCATCTACAACAATTTTATTAGCCTTAGCGTCTATCTCCCACTGTGTTTGTGCTTCAGCAAGTTGTTTTTCAATATTTTTTTCATCATCACGAAGTTTAGCCGCTTCTTCGTACTTCTGTTTTTTAACAACAGAATTTTTAAGAGCTTTTACATCTTCTAGTTGCCTTTCTAAATCAATAATCTTTTTAGGGACATCTATATTAGTAATATGTACTCTAGAACCTGCTTCATCCAACGCATCAATAGCTTTGTCTGGCAAGAAACGATCGGTCATGTACCTATTTGTTAATTTCACACAAGCTTCGATAGCTTCATCTGTAAAACGCACATTATGGTGATCTTCGTATTTTGGTTTTATATTGTTGAGAATTTCAATGGTTTCCTCAATATTTGTAGGCTCTACAATCACTTTTTGAAAACGTCGTTCTAATGCTCCATCTTTTTCAATAGAATTACGATATTCATCTAAAGTAGTAGCACCAATACATTGAATCTCACCTCTTGCAAGTGCAGGTTTAAACATATTTGAAGCGTCTAAACTCCCTGTTGCTCCCCCTGCTCCAACAATGGTATGAATCTCATCAATAAATAAGATAATATCATCATTTTTTTCAAGTTCATTCATAACAGCTTTCATACGTTCTTCAAACTGTCCACGATACTTGGTACCTGCAACTAAGCCCGCAAGATCTAAAGTGATAACTCGCTTATCGAATAAAATTCTAGACACTTTCCTTTTCACAATTCTAAGAGCTAATCCTTCTGCAATTGCAGATTTACCTACTCCAGGTTCACCTATAAGTAGCGGATTATTTTTCTTTCTTCTACTCAAGATTTGAGATACTCGCTCAATCTCTTTGTTACGCCCAACAACAGGATCGAGCCTACCCTCTTCAGCCATAGCTGTAAGATCACGACCAAAATTATCTAAAACAGGTGTTTTAGACTTCTTTTTATCATGACTAGAGGTTCCACTAGAATTTCCGGAAGACCCTGAACCTAGGTTTTCTCTTTCATTGTCTTTATTACTACCATCATCTGGGAAAGATTCTGATTTTGGAAAATTGTAATTGTCTTGATCTGGTGAAATCATATCTTTAAAATGTTCTTTAACACTATCGTAATCTATCTTTAATCGATTCAACAGTTTTGTAGTTGGATCGTTTTCATTCCTAAGAATGCAAAGCAGAAGATGCCCTGTGTTAATCTGTGCATCTTTATGTAATTTAGCTTCTAAAAAAGTAGTTTTTAAAGCACGTTCTGCCTGGCGTGTTAAATGTAAATTCTTGTTTTCATTTAACAATTCATTTGTAATATTTGCTGGACTTAAAATTTCAACTTTTCTACGTAGATAGTCTATATCTATATCTAACACAAATAAAATATCTAAGGCCTTACCTGTACCTTCTTTTATTAGACCTAGAACAAGATGTTCCGTACCTATAAATTCATGACCAAGCCTTAGTGCCTCTTTTTTACTTAAGGCAATTACATCCTTAACTCTTGGAGAAAAGTTGTCATCCATAATATGGGAAATCTTTAATAATTTTATATCGAAAATATACAACAATGTACACTAAACACAATAGATCATTGTTATTTATTTTATATACTATACATATACATGGCTTAAATGTACGATAATAATTCGTTTGAAAAAATTTTAAAGACTATACTTTTAAAGTTGAAAAAACAAAAGTTTTGACATTCACAGCTAAAACCTATAAATGAGACTATTAGATAGACACGAAAAATTTTATTTCGTTTTTAATGACGTAATAATTAGACAAATTGAGTTAAAATTTTACTTTTTTATCTAAAAATACACTCATTTTAAACCAAAAAAAACAGGAAATCTTTTACTAGAAATCCTGCTTTAGAGCTTGTTTAAAGGGAATACAAACTGTAATTCAAAAGTTTAAGGTTTTGGTTTACTTTTAAATGACGTGCATATCGAGATATGTAAGTCCTTTTAAAGTGGTTCAAGTTCTTAAAAATTTGGATTACAGGAAGTAGTGCCTTTAAACAAGCTCTTAAACACACACTAACTAAATCTCTATAGATTTACAAGCAACTCAGAAGCTGGCTTACGTGTTGTAAGCATCCCTACTTCCTGCATTAGATCCATAATTTTTTCAAGTTCTTGCTCACTTAAATTTTCAGAAGACCACGCTGTCTTTGCAAGCCAAGAAGTAACATCTTCCTCTTTTAAACCGTACATTTTAGAGAATACCTCTATAGTATTCGACTGAACAACAATTTCTTTAGCTCTTTGATTTACTAACTCCAAGAAGGCTTTTACTGCCTCAGATTTATTTTCAAGCACTGAATCCCTAACAGCTACAATAAAACAAGGCCATGGAGTTTTAAAATCTCCAATTCTTTTAAAATGCCCAGCTTCTACATTAGGCTTTGTTGTATAATGTTCCCAAAGAAATAATGCTTCATCTTCTTCTGAAAGTGCTTCCATAGCTTCGATGGCACCTGGCATATTACCTACTTGTTGCAACTGAATATCTTCAGCATTCCACCCTTGATCTACAGCAAGTAAACGTAACATATTATGAGAACCCGAATTTGGACGACTGATAAATGCTATGATTTTTTTAGGATCGATATCCTCAATAGAATTCAATTTAGAATTTGGCTTCACATGTAAACCCCATTGCAGAGGAGATTGCACATATTTCTGAACAATCTTATAACCTTCTTCGTGGTCAGCAGAAGGAGCAATACATCCTTTAATACCACCTTCGGTAAGCAATATAGCAATATCAACTTCCTTACCTTTAATCTGTTGCACCATTTTACCTGTTCCTTGAGATTCCTCAATAAAACTAATATTTAATGCATCTGATTTTGAAGCTGATTCTGCAGCTATCTCTTTAATAGCACGATTAAAATGCTCTGGTACACCTACTACTTTTAATATTTCTGACATAATTATTTTTTTTAAAAAGCTTTAAACAAGCTATTATTATAAATTTCAAAAAAAAAAAAAAAAATACCTATTAAAATTTAAAATTTTAATAGGCATTTGAAATGTATTATTTCTAAAACATACTATACTTATTGAGCAAGTACCTCAAAAGTAAGACTTGTTATCAATGTTCTATGAAGTCTTATACTTGCAGTATAAACTCCTGTTCTTTTGATGTTATTACCTGGAATAGAAATAAATTTCTTATCAATAGTAACACCTTCTTTAGATAAAACTTGAACTAAATCTGCACTAGTTATTGAACCAAATAATTTATTTCCAACTCCTACTTTCGCAGGAATTTTTATTTCCAATGCTGCTATTTTTTCAGCAACTTCTTTTGCTTCAGCAATAACTTTTTGCTCTTTAAAAGCTCTTTGTTTCAAATTTTCAGCAAGAACTTTTTTAGCTGAAGCCGTAGCTAACACAGCATATC
>CAYYNF010000177.1:0-5184 GCA_964472695.1 uncultured Flavobacteriaceae bacterium | reverse complement strand
ATCGAAAGAACAGTAGCACAAGTGCAGGTAGCTCAATCCGATACGGCTTCTATAATATCTGAAGGAAGCTCGGCTAAAACACAACAAAAAACCATAAGTACTCTTACTAGTGATGGAGATTTGGAAGAAATTGATCAATTACTATCTAATCTAGAAAGCTTAGTAGAAATAGTAATACCTCCACAACCTACTATCGATGAAGAACTGGCTATATCTGAGACAAGCTCTCAAGAAATCCAAACACAGCAAGAAACTACCCCTTTAGAAAATGATGATTTACTAGCTTTTACTAGTAGTACACGAAACACAGCCCATTTGACTAGAAAGAGAGAAACTACAAGGGAAGTACCTTCAGAACAAACCTGTCATGCTAGAGAGAGTTTTGAAAGATTACCTGATTTTGACGAAGAAGACTACAACGCTGCTTGTAAATTATTATCTGAACTAAAACAGCAAGATGATACGAGAATAGATTTTAGTTCAAGACAGTATATTATCCGTGTACTCGAACAATTCTCCCAAAAGCATAACAATGCGAATGAGCGACTAAAAGAAGCCTCACAAAAAGGAGTTCAAAAAGCAACTATAAGACGATTTTAGATACATACCAATTGATAAAATTAATACAGGGCTTGTTCATAAAAAGTATTTACGTTTTAATTCGATTCAAAAGAGTTATTTCATTGTCTCGATTTCTCTGCTTTTTTGCTAGAAAATACCTCCGAGAGAATATAAATAGCCTCTAATTATTTTTATGAACAAGCCCTGAAAATTAATAGTAAATAGTTTGGTTCTCGGAAAAATTGAGTGATAGGGGAGTCCACACGAAAGGATTCATACAAAAGCAAATAGATAATTAACTATTAGAGTACTTGCTGAAAAGCTAATATCAGTTTCTCAACCTTTTTTCCAAAAACCAATATTTTCATTATTTATAAGAATAATAGTACTTTACATTAAAATATTACTTGTTTCTATTAGGGTAATGCTTCGTAGAAGTGTTATTATAGTATAATTTTCAATTGATATAATAACACTATATTTCTACAATAAGTGCATTAAAGAGTAAACGACTATTCTGTCAATATACCCCCTGTTAAATGAAGTTCCCAATCACATTAGTGTTACTGTTAGTTCATATGCATATCAGTATTGCTCAAAATATTGTAAATGTTCATAATAACAATTCCAACTATACCTTAACTGTTGATGGTAGTGAATTTATAATCAATGGAATGAACTGGGAATACCTCCCTATTGGAAAAACCTATACTTACAATTTTTGGGATCAATCTGATACTTTTATTGAAAATGCTCTTGACTATGAGATGTCATTATTACAAGCAATGGGAGTGAATACAATTCGCTTATACTCAGGAGTAACTCCTAAGTGGATTGAATATATCTACAATAACTTTGGGATTTACACAATACTTAATCATAGTTTCGGTAGGTATGGAGTTCCTCTTAATGGTTCATGGATTTCATATACGGACTACCAAGATGATAACACCCGTAATTACTTGATAAATGAAGCACAAGATTTAGTAGATAAATATGAGAATACTCCAGGTTTACTTATGTATCTACTTGGTAATGAAAATAACTATGGAATCTTTTGGGGTAGTTCAGAAACCACAAATATTCCTACCTCAAATGAAGAAGCAACTCCTATTGCTACAGCGATGTATCAGACATTCGATGCTGCTGCACGGTTAATTAAATCCCAAGATAAAAATCACCCTGTTGCTATTTGTAATGGGGATCTATTGTTTGCCGATATTATTAATGAACAATGTACTAATGTAGATATTCTAGGCTTAAATGTGTATAGAGGGCAATCTTTCTATGACATTTTTACAAGAACAAAAAATGAGATCGATTTACCAATTGTTTTTACCGAGTTTGGTGCTGATGCTTATAATGACATAAGTAAAAGTGAGGATCAGGATATGCAAGCCTACTATAATATCCGATGCTGGGAAGAGATTTATGCCAATTATTCAGGTATGGGAGGAAAGGATAATTGTTTAGGTGGTTGTACCTTTCAGTTTGCAGATGGTTGGTGGAAATATGGTCAAACTTTCGATTTGAATATACACAACACCATTGCTACCTGGGCTAATAATAACTACTTTTTCGACTATCAATCTGGTAGTAATAATATGAATGAAGAGTGGTTTGGTATTTGCCAAAAACTTGCTCCTGATAGTGAAGGCTATTATGATTTATGCCCTAGATCTTCTTTCTATGCAATTGCTGAAGCACATAATTTTAACCCTATTTCAGGATCTCAATCGGAGTTAATATCCCATTTCGAAACCTTAAAAACGATTGACTGGACTAGTAAAAGTAGCTTCTTGGTAATTGAAGAGTTCTTCAATTTGGCTTTTTATGCATATTCTTATGAGTTCAATATCATGTCGAATGATTCTTGGACGCTTGGGAGTTCTGATAGTTGGATATCTATAAATAATACTTCTGGTTCAGGATGTGACACCGTTAAATTTAATGTATCGTTAAATGATACTAATAATGATAGAACAGGTTATGTATATGTATACAACCTTAATATGGATATTGTACATACAATCACTATTAATCAGCAATCAGGTGATGGGTATTCTTTATTAAACATTATTAATGCTACGTCTCCGTTTACTGAAGTAGATAATTCTGAAGTCTCCGAAGATAATATCTATGACAATGATCCAAGTACACGATGGTCTGCCAATGGTAACGATGGATCTGTTTATTTAGATATAGAATTAAACTGTATTCATAAGGTATCTTCGGTAGGAATAGATTTTTATAATTCTAGTGAAAGAACCTCAACATTCCAGCTTTTTACATCGAAAGATGGTATTGAATTTACAGAGGCAAGTTCGATAACTACTTCCAAAATAACAGAAGGAAATCAAATCTTTAACCTTCATAATCATTTACAAGCTAAATTTATACGTATTGTGGGCTATGGTAATTCTATAAGTGCATGGAATAGTTATAGTGAAGTATCAGTATACGGACATTCAGACTGTAACACTACACTAACCCATGAAACTTTAAAATTCGATACTAATGATGTGTTAATCTTTCCTAACCCTACAACCAACATCATCTACATTAAGTCAAATGACATAATCCGTATTCAGCTATATACGCTTTCGGGGGTATTAATAAAGAACTTTGAAAATGTAGGTAATACACCTATTGATATATCTAAGCTTTCAACAGGTACATATATCATACAAGTTGAAGACTCCTTAGGGAATACATCAAGTTATAGTATTTGTAAAAATAATAGCAATTAAGAATTCTATATCATATATATAGCACATCTACACATTAAGCTATATATCCAGTGTAATTACCGAAACAATAGGTAATTTCGCAGAAAACATATATTACTACGTAACAATAGTAAAACATATTTCGTTATGAGTAAATAAATACAAATTGTTATGTTAGAAGAACCTCAAGAACAAGCTTCAAAAACCAGTGCTCTGTTAGATTTAGAATATAAACTTAGAGCAATCACTTCCATTTATAATAATTATATAGAGGCAATTCAAAAGTTAGAACAAAAATTAAATTTTCTGATAGATGGACTAATAGAAGGGCAATTCGAGAATTCTGACCTTGTAGATCCTCAGAGTATATATGAGTCTATAATAAGGGATGCTCAGATAATTATGAAAAAAATGGAATCTCATAATCATCTGGTAGCTAATATTGAGATTATCCCAGAAGACCTGATAGATGAAGTAGATAAAAGAAATATTCACCAATACCTTAATGATCGTTTTACTGAAATCCGTAGAATGGCTGCTACACTTATTACTTGTACCGAAAATGCAAGGAACCACAGTGAAGCACTTAGTGACACTAGTAAAAGTAAGGAGGAGAGACGTGAAATGAGCTACAATCCTGAATATTTCATGAGGTTATCTTCTGGATCGCAATACAGTAACACCTCTGAATATTATATGAATCCTATAACTAAAAGGAGTGATAAACGATTATTCACAAATAAATATGGTGAAGTATCCGAAAAGACACGAATATTAATAGCTGCTATTCAAAAATTTAAAGAATTCTTGAGAGAATCAAAATCTAATATAGATACTATTCAAAGAACTTTCGGGATAGGAGGTATGAATAGTAAAACCGATGAAAGATATACTAGTATAATACGTGAAAGGTGTCGTGTAATTAAAGAAAATTTAATGAGGAAGGAAAGAGTCGAACAAAGGCAAGAAGAAAGCTTCCCTTCATTACAAGACTATGATTGTAGAGGTGACTTTTCAGAAGAACTTACTCCGAGTACAAATATAGAAACTACTACTGAACAAGAAACTAAAGAAAATGGTACTACAAAATCTAGCAAAGAATTAGGTGAAGCTACTAGAAGAGGTCCTAATGGAACTCCTTTAACTAAAAAAGGCTCTAGAAAAATGTAATACGACTCATATAATATAAATACAACACGTGCTAGCTTTAAGGAACTAGCACGTGTATTATATTATAAATTACCTACCTAAGTGTACCAGTAATACCGAAATATCACTTGGAGATACCCCACTAATACGCGAAGCCTGTGCAATAGTAACAGGTTGTATTTTAGTTAACTTTTCACCTGCCTCAAACGAAAGTGATTTTAATTGCTTATAGTCGAAATTCGCAGGAATCCTCACATGTTCTAATCTAGATAACTTGTCTGCATTATTTTTTTCTTTATTAATATAACCCGAATACTTTATCTGAATTTCAGCCTGATCTAGTACTTCTCGGTCTAAATTCTCAGTTTCAATATATTCTTTAATGCTTTCTACGCCTTTAAGATCGTCTAAAGATATTTGTGGACGAGAAAGTACCTTAAAAATCTTATCACTATGCTTCATAGGCGAGGAGTTTTTTTCTTCTAGAATAGGGTTAGCCACTTTTTCTGAAATACTCGTTTTTGATAAGAAATCAATAAAATCCTTAGATCTACGTTCTTTAGATTCCATAGCCTTAAGACGATCGTCACTAGCCAATCCTATTTTATGTGCCAACGGTGTTAATCTAAAGTCAGCGTTATCCTGACGTAGAAGTGTTCTATACTCAGCACGAGAAGTAAACATACGATAAGGCTCTTCAGTACCTTTAGTAATTAAATCATCAATTAATACACCTATATACGCT
>CAYYNF010000176.1:0-5218 GCA_964472695.1 uncultured Flavobacteriaceae bacterium | reverse complement strand
TTGCTAGACTTACTGGATCTAGTTTCGTAAACACTTGTATTGGAATAGAAATACAAGGAACAGAAGCAACAGTAGAGCGTGAAATAGACGGAGGAAAAGAAACATTAAAAGTTACTTTACCTGTAGTAATTGGAGGACAAAAAGGCTTAGTTGAGGAATCTGATCTTAAAATCCCTAACATGAGAGGTATCATGATGGCTAGAAAGAAACCCTTAAAAGTGATAGAACCTTCAGTAACTGATAGTCAAACACAACCTGCTGGGTTCTCTAAGCCAGAACCAAAAGGAAGTGTAAAACTTGTTGACGCAAGTGATATCGATAAATTAATCGAATTACTTCATGCGGAAGCTAAAGTTATCTAATTAGCTTACTCATCACATTTTAATAACTAAAAAACAAGATTTAAACTATGTCAATTTTAATATACGCAGAAAGTGAAGCTGGAGTTATACGTAAAGCTGCACTTGAATTAGCTTCTTATGCCAAAGGAATTGCTGAAGCAAATAATAATGAGGTAATTGCTTTGGTCTTAAACACAGAAGATCCTTCAGTACTCTATGATTATGGGGTTTCTAAAGTAATTAATGTAGTTTCGAGTGAGTTAAATACATTTAAAGCAGACCAATATGCTAGTGTAATTGGACAGGTTATAGAAAAAGAAGCTGCTAAAATTATCATATTAAGCTCCTCTTCGGATAGTAAGTATTTAGCTCCATTATTAGCAGTTGATCAAAAAGCAGCTGTAGTGTCTAATGTAGTAGATTTACCTAGTTCTTACGAGCCATTCACTGTTAAAAGAACTGCTTTCACTAATAAAGCTTTTCAGAATACAGAATTGAATACAGAAGTAAAAATTATCAATTTATCAAGCAATGCTTACGGATTAAAAGAATCTAAGGTAGAAGGAATTGTTGAGAATTTAGAACTTAATGTCGAAGCATCATCTGTAGAACAGGTTAGTTTAGATAAAGTAACAGGTAAAGTAACCATTGCTGATGCCGATGTTGTAGTATCTGGTGGTAGAGGATTGAAAGGTCCTGAAAACTGGGGGTTAATCGAAGACCTAGCTGATGTATTAGGGGCTGCTACAGCTTGTTCTAAACCCGTAAGTGATATGGGATGGAGACCACATGGAGAGCATGTTGGACAAACAGGAAAACCAGTTGCTTCAAACTTATATATTGCCGTAGGTATTTCAGGAGCTATTCAGCATCTAGCAGGGGTAAATGCAAGTAAAGTAAAAGTAGTGATCAATTCCGATAAAGAAGCTCCTTTCTTCAAAGCTGCTGATTATGGTATTGTAGGTGATGCTTTTGAGGTATTACCACAGTTAATAGATAAATTAAAAACATTCAAAGCTAATAATTAGATAAGAACAAATAACATTCTAACTTGAGTCAGTTAAAATCTATTTTTATTTTAAAAATTTATACCATTTTATACTAAGAAAACAAGTTACAACATCTTATTTAAAGAACTATAAATCAGCTTAGTATTTTTTATACTTAAAAAAGTAAACTATAAAGTTTAAATAAGTTCAATACTAAAACCGTAAGAGTTGCAATGCTTTTACGGTTTTTTATTTTTTTTGATAAAAATTATACCGATTTTAGCAGAATATCTTTTGTGGTAAAATGAGTTTAGTAAAATTAAATATAAAAGGAATTTCATATAGTCAAACCCAAAATGGTGCTTATGCATTAATTATGAGCGAAGTGGGTGGAGATCGTAAGTTGCCAATTGTAATAGGTGCTTTTGAAGCACAGTCAATAGCTATAGCACTTGAAAAAGATATTAAGCCTCCTAGACCATTAACTCACGATTTATTTAGAAATTTTGCTGATCGTTTTGAGATAGTCATCAAACAAGTAATTATTCATAAATTAGTCGATGGTGTTTTCTACTCTAGTATTATTTGTGAGAGAGATGGTATCGAAGAAATTATTGATGCACGTACTAGTGATGCTATTGCATTAGCGTTAAGATTTGATGCCGTTATTTTTACTTATAAAAATATATTAGATCAAGCGGGTATTTACTTAAAACAGTCCATTGATGAAGACATCGATGAGCATTTTTTAGAAGAAGAGGATTATCAAGAGGAAGAAGAGGAAACTTCGCTATCTGAAGGTGGTTTAGGAGATATACCTCTTGATGAATTAAATGCAATGCTTCTCACTGCGGTCGCTGATGAAGATTATGAAAAAGCAGCCAGTATTAGAGATGAAATTTCAAGAAGATCGTAGATTAATATTAATTTTGTAAAGCAAACATTCAAAATATGAAGCAATATCTAGATTTAATAGAGCACATTTTAGAAGAAGGAACTATTAAGGGGGATCGAACAGGTACAGGAACTAAAAGCGTTTTCGGTTACCAAATGCGATTCAACCTTCAAGAAGGTTTTCCTATGGTAACTACTAAAAAGGTTCATTTCAAATCTATGGTACATGAGCTTCTATGGTTTTTAAAAGGAGATACAAATATTGCCTACCTGAAAGAAAACAAAGTCCGTATCTGGGATGAATGGGCTGATGAAAATGGTGATTTAGGTCCTGTATACGGACATCAATGGAGAAATTGGAACAGTGAAGGAATCGACCAAATTAAAGAAGTTATAGAAACTTTAAAGAAAACCCCTAATAGCCGTAGAATGTTAGTTTCTGCGTGGAATCCTTCAGTATTACCTGATACAACAAAAACTTTCGAAGAGAATGTTGCTAACGGAAAAGTTGCTTTACCCCCTTGTCATGCTTTATTCCAATTTTATGTATCAGATAATAAATTATCATGTCAGTTATACCAACGAAGTGCTGATGTTTTTTTAGGTGTACCTTTTAACATAGCCTCTTATGCATTATTAACCGAAATGATTGCTCACGTATGTGGTCTTCAAGCAGGTGAATTTATACACACCTTAGGAGATGCTCATATTTACAACAATCATTTTGAACAAGTAGCACTACAAATTACACGTAAACCAAAAGCTCTACCTAAATTACATTTAAACCCAGAGATAAAGAATATATTTGATTTTACATTTAAAGATATTAGTTTAGAAGGTTACGAACACCATCCTCATATAAAAGGGAAAGTTTCTATATAATATATTGTAAGATATGGTATTGAAATAGGTCGTATAAAATCTCTACTTCAATATGAGTATTTTTATTCTTAGGCATAAAAAAAGCAGATCTAAGGACTAGTAAGAACCTAAATCTGCTAAGTAGCTATTTATGTTTTCACGCACCATTATATGCGTATCACGCTATTTTCTGAATTAGCGAATTCATTCCAAATATACTCATCAGCCCCCTCTTCATTTGCCCACGTACCATCTATGATATATTTAAACTCATAAGATTGGTTTACAGGAA
Source organism: uncultured Flavobacteriaceae bacterium (assembly GCA_964472695.1). Lineage (GTDB taxonomy): Bacteria > Bacteroidota > Bacteroidia > Flavobacteriales > Flavobacteriaceae > Aquimarina. Next base: position 1,841 of record CAYYNF010000176.1, on the reverse strand, counting down.
GGTTCAAAGACCCTTTAAATTTTCCGTTTTTATATTTCTTTAAAACTAATTTTTTTCCATTCCATTCGTTAAAAGATCCTGCAACTTCCACTTTTTTAGCATCTTTTGCAAGTAAGGAGAAAGTAACTCTACATTCAGGCTTCGACTTTAGGTACTTTTTTTCAATAGACATAGTTCTGATATTTTAAGATGTGTAATTTATAATTAAAAAAACTTAAGTATATACCAATAATACTACGTTTTTCCGAGAACTAAAAAAATAAAAGATCGTTTACATAAAAAATATAATGCCCCTCATAACTCCTCCTTTAATTTTGAAAATCTTGTTTAAAATTGAACAGAGTTATTCAAAGTATCTACTCTAAGTATTTTACTAAAAAAATCGTTAAGATATACTTGATAAGCATATCATACGATAAGAATATAAGTTTTTCCAACAGGGATTCTAATAGTCATTGAATCTAGGCAATAAAATTTTATATGATTTTGTAAATCATATTATACTTTAATTGAATTACTCCTATGAGCTAATAACTGTGAGGTTCTTCGCTTAGATAATTTAGATGAATTTTGTTCCAGTAAAATGCTCCAAGGTAATTTTGATAATGTTTCTTGTGATATAGATAAATCTTCAAACCAAGCTCGAGCACAAGCTTCTTTCTTAAAAAAAGATTTCAACGATTCATCTACACCTATACCCCCTATTGTTTCAATACACATACTACTAACTTTTGGTTCAACAAATTCCCTTTTCCCTTTTGGTGATACCTGTTTAAAATTTGACGGATCTGCTTTAAATCGCTCTGACAATCTCTTCTCTAATCCTTCATAACAAGCTTTATTATAAAGTTTCTCGAAGTTTTTCTTAGTTATAAATTTAGGAAACCTGACACGAGACTCTTCTTTAGAATTCACTTGAAACCCTCCTGAATCATTCCAAGTGAGAGTAGTTCTCTTATCACGATTTCTAAAAAGAAACCCAAAGAGGTCTGTAGTACTAGCACAATAATAAGTAAACTTGGTATATAATGGAATAAAACTACCTACACGACCTTTAGTATATCTATTGATATTTCCTTTCTTAGCTTCACTTATAGCCTTTTCCATACGACTCACATGTCGCGAATAACTATTAGTCTGATCATACAATACCTTAGCTACATCTGCTAATAGTATCATAGCTGTAAGTGCTACAAACACAAGAGGAGTTGGAAATACAATAGCTAATACAAGCGAAGTTAAAATTAGTGGAAATTCAAAAAAAGTTGCTACTGCCTTTCCATCTTCCCCATTTTGTTTAGCTATTGCTGAAACATGTTTATGACTATCTAAGTCACTGTCTATAGCAGTCTGCTTAGTATCTATAAACTCTTTAAGATCTACCTCGTAATCTACATCTATACCTAATTTATCTTTAACGGTCAATTTAACCTTCTCTTCCGAGTTATGTTCCAAGAATTGTGACAAAAAAAGATGAAAAGGAAGACGCTTATCCTTTAATTTTATAAGGTCAGGCATGTTAAAAACTATTTACTTTAAAAAAATATTATCTTTATAAAACAACAAAATCGTCGTTTTATATCCTGTATAGACAATTTCTAATATAAGTAAGGTACAATTGATTTTTGAAAACTACCAAATCCCCAAAAAACAAAAAAACCACTGATTAACAGTATTTTAGAAAACTAAAAATTAGGTTAAGTTTAATCAGATATTAAATTTATGTAAATGACTTTTTTTGAAGGTTTATAAATAAAAAAATCATATACAAAAGATGAAAAGACAAAAAGGATACAGAATATTACCTAGAAAATGTATATTACGATAAGGTTATGTTTTAG
>CAYYNF010000175.1:0-5235 GCA_964472695.1 uncultured Flavobacteriaceae bacterium | reverse complement strand
TTATAAGCCAGATGCTTTAGCTGTAAGTTTAAAAAGTAATAAAACACGAAGCGTAGGTTTAATTATTCCTGATATTTGGAACAAATTTTTCGCTAGATTATTACTAGGTATAGAGAAAGAAGCTGCTGAGAATAACTACAAAATATTCACTTGTATATCGAATGAGTCTTTAGCTAAAGAGAAAGAATACTTAGATATGCTTACTTACAATGGTGTAGATGGATTTATCTTAGCGGTATCTCAGGAAACTCAAACTAAGGGAGAGTTTGAGCATTTCAATGAGGTTCTGAAAGATGAACTACCTATGGTAATGTTCGATCGTGTTTCTGAAGAAATCTACTGTGATAAAGTAATTGTTGATGATTCTAAAGGTGCCGAAAATGCAGTGAAGTTACTTTTAGAGACAGGTTGTAAGAAAATTGGAATAGTCTCTAGTATTCATAAATTAAGTGTTGGAAAAGACCGTATTAAAAGTGCTTTAGAAAAAGGAAAGTCTTTTAATATGGAAATACCCTTGTTGAAACTGAAAAAGTCATGTGATTTTGTAGAAACAACAGAGGCTTTTATTAAAGAACATAATTTAGATGGTGTGGTTGCTGTTGATGAAACTGCAGGAGTAAGTTCTATTAATGCAGCAACAAAGTCTGGGTTGAGAATTCCAGAAGACTTGTCTGTAATTGGTTTTACGAATGGGGTGCTTTCTCAGAATTCATATCCTAAAATGACAACGGTATCTCAGCATGCACAGAAAATAGGGAAAACGACAGCAAAAATTTTGATAGACAAACTTGAACTAAGGGCAGAACGTTACCTTCCTGATACTAAGGTTATAAAAACCTCTATAGTAGAAAGAGGATCCACAAAATCAACTAAAAAATAATATCTAATATGAATAACCACAAGTTTTTATCTACGACTTGTGGTTATTTTTTATAGAATACCTTCGAAAAAAATTCACAAAAACTACTGTTATATTCATTATATTTAACTTTAATATCTACTTATATAATATTTTAGTGAAAATATCTCTTCCTACACTCGTTTCTATAAAAAACTATAATAAGCAAACCTTTAAAGATGATGCAATTGCCGGGCTTACTGTAGGTATTGTATTAATTCCACAAGCAATATCTTATGCCTTTTTAGCAGGTGTTCCTCCGATATATGGATTATACTCGTGTTTAGTTCCTTTATTGATATATGCTATACTGGGTACTTCTAGGCATCTCAGCGTAGGACCTGTAGCAGTAACGTCTATTTTATTAATGACAGGAATTAGTGTTATCGCAGAGCCTTTTACAGAAGCCTATGTTAGCTTACTTTTAGTAACGGGTTTTTTAGTAGGTATTACACAGGTTTTAATGGGAGTGCTAAGGTTAGGCTTTTTAGTGAATGTACTAGCACAACCTGTAATTTCAGGGTTTATTTCTGCCGCTGCTATTATCATTATTATTTCCCAATTTAGAAGTGGGTTAGCGATTACTCCACCTCCCAAAAGTAATTCATTACAAGCTATTATATATCTTTTTAAACACCTTAAAGATATACATATCCCTTCATTGGGTATTACTGTAAGTTCTGTAAGTACAATGTTAATTGCGAAAAAATGGAACCGGAAGTTTCCTACTTCACTTCTATTAATTGTAATATTTACGATCAGTAGTTATGTGTTCGATTTTTCGGAATACGGTATCGCTATTATTGGAGAAATCCCTAAGGGATTACCTTCATTCACAATTCCTGAATTTGATTTTAACACGATAAAACCCTTAACATCTACGATTTTTACTCTTACATTAATAGGTTATTTAGGAAGTATTGGTATTGCAAAATCATTTCAAATGAAACATCGTAACTATCAAGTAAACCCCAATCAAGAATTAATAGCTTTAGGACTTTCTAAAGTGGTAGGCACATTTTTTCAGGGGAACCTTGTGTCTGGGAGTTATAGTAGGTCAGCTATTAATGAAGATGCAGGTGCAAAAACTAACCTTGCCGCTATTGCAACGGTAATCATAATTAGTTTATCCCTTGTGTTTCTAACACCATACTTGTATTATTTACCTAAACCTGTTTTAGCCTCTATTATTTTAGTCTCGGTATTCAGTCTTATAAAAGTTAAAGAGGCACATCGTTACTTAAAGATAAAAACTAGTGATTTTCTTATAATGATATCAACATTCATCATTACCTTAAGTATTAGCATAGAAACAGGAATCCTTACAGGAATGATACTTTCTTTTATCGTTCAACAGTATCAAAGTTCAAAACCTCATATTGCTGAATTAGCAAAAATACCTAATACTAATTATTATAGAAATCTCACTCGTTTTCCTGAGGCTGTTAATGATCCACATACTATCATACTTCGTTTTGATGATCAATTATACTTTGGAAATGCGGACTATTTTAAAGAATCTATCTATAAATATGTTGAAAAAGGTGGTGAGGAGTTAAGGTATATTGTATTACATGCCACCAATATTCATTCTCTTGACAGTACAGGGGTGCATACGTTAGAAGATCTTTGTGATGAACTTAAGAGCAAAGGAATCAATATTTTATTTTCAGGTATGATTGGTCCTGTTCGTGATATTTTAACAAGAGCTGGGTTTATTTCTAAGTTTGGGAAACAACAGCACTTTATGAATATACATGATGCAATGGTGTATATAGAGACAGGAGATAGATTAGTTAATGAGTATTCAAATCCAACCTTACAACATAATAAACGAAAAATTTTTTCTCTAAAAAATATTTTTTCATTTCTAAGAAAAACTTAAAAAACTTTTTTTTTTCATCGGTAAATCTTATAATTATGCAAGCATAATAAAAACTGAAATACTGATGAATTTTCAACTTACAGAAGAACACTTACTGATAAAAGAGTCGGCAAAGGAGTTTACGAAACAGGTCTTAGAAAAAGGCGTAATCGAACGTGATCGCAAGGAATTATTCCCTTACGAAGAGGTAAAACAAATGGGGGAACTAGGTTTTATGGGGATGATGAATGATCCGGCTTATGGAGGAGGTGGAATGGATACTTTATCTTATGTTTTGGCTTTAGAGGAGATTTCAAAAACAGATGCGTCAGCAGCGGTTATTATGTCTGTAAATAATTCGCTGGTATGTTGGGGGTTAGATGCTTATGGAACTCATGAGCAAAAAGAAAAATATCTACGTCCTTTAGTAACTGGAGAGAAATTAGGAGCATTTTGTTTGTCAGAGCCTGAGGCGGGAAGTGATGCTACATCTCAGCACACGACAGCAATTGAAAAAGATGATCACTATCTTTTAAACGGAACAAAGAACTGGATTACTAATGGGGGAACAGCCGATTACTACCTTGTTATAGCACAAAGTGATAGAGCATTAGGACATAAAGGTATAAATGTGTTTATAGTTGAAAAAGGTTTTGAAGGTTTTGAAGTCGGTCCAAAAGAAGAAAAGCTTGGAATACGAAGCAGTGACACTCACTCCTTAAACTTCAATGATGTTAAGGTACCTAAGGAAAATCGTATTGGTTCTGATGGTTTTGGGTTCAAATTTGCAATGAAAACTTTAGCTGGGGGACGTATTGGAATTGCTGCTCAGGCTTTAGGAATTGCACAAGGAGCTTATGAAAGAGCTTTAGAGTATTCAAAAATTCGTAAATCTTTTGGGAAACCTATCTGTGAACATCAGGCTATTGCTTTTAAATTGGCAGATATGTATGCACAAATAGAGGCTGCTAGATTGTTAGTTTATAAATCTGCGGTAGATAAAGATCAAGGACTTTCGTATGATTTAGCAAGTGCTACCGCTAAACTTGTAGCTTCTCAAGCAGCTATGGATGTTACTATAGAAGCAGTACAAGTATTTGGTGGAAATGGTTATGTGAAAGAATATCACGTAGAGCGTCTAATGCGTGATGCGAAAATTACACAAATTTACGAGGGAACAAGTGAAATTCAAAAGATTGTAATTTCAAGGAATGTCCTGAAATAGTAAAACAAGCTATTGGTAATAGTTTCTTTTTTGAGTGTGATACATAAAAAGATAACGTTTAATGAAAAATAAATCGTAGTAATTACTACGATTTATTTTTTTTCCTTATTATACAGAAAGGTAATACCAATTGAATTTCTATATAAATGGATGCTTATTTTTTATCTCTACCCTCAAAACCAACTCTATTTCCTATTAATTATAATTCTAAATTAATGTTGTTAGGATCTTGTTTCTCAGGGAATATAGGGGAGAAGTTAGCTTATTATCAGTTTAAAAGTACTTATAATCCTTTTGGAGTGTTATATCATCCTAAAGCTATTTTGGGATTGTTAGAGCGTGTTTTAAAAAGAGATTATTTTACCCATAATGAGTTATTTGAATATAGGGGGCTATGGCATTGTTTCGATGTACATTCGCAATTGAGTCGGTCTTCTGCTGAAGCTTTATTAGAAGAACTTAATACCTTATGTGAAAATGTGTATTACGAGTTAAGTACAGCAACACATTTAATATTAACCTATGGGACAGCTTGGTATTATAGCTATAAAGTCACTCAGCAGTTTGTAGCAAATTGTCACAAATTGCCACATATGAATTTTGATAAGAGTCTTAGTAATATTCAGGAATTAACAGAGGTCTTTAATAGAACGTTAAGTCTGTTGAGGGGGTGTTTTCCTAATTTAAAAATTATTACGACGATTTCACCTGTAAGACATATTCGAGATGGTATTATAGAAAACAACAGAAGTAAATCAGTATTAATAACAGCACTTAGCGAAGTTATCTCAAATCATAAAGAAGTAGACTATTATCCTTCTTATGAACTGGTTATTGATTGTTTAAGGGATTATAGATTTTATAAAAAGGATTTGGTACATCCTAACTCTATAGCAATAGATTACGTGTGGAAGCATTTTCAAGAGACTTATTTGTATGAAAAATCAACACGTGAAGTTATGAAGCAAGTTTCTGAAATTCAAAGAGGTTTAGCACATAAGGCATTTAACCCAGAAAGTGAAGCTCACCTGAAATTCTTAAAAAAACTTTCTGATAAGCAGGAGAAGTTATTGAAGGATTTTCCATTTATGATCTTTAATAAAAACGGATAAATAGAATGGGGTTATTTCTTAATTGTATGATTATCTTAGTAATAAGGGGGGGCTTGCTACAGAATGAAAATAAATGTAATTACCTATTGAATTTATGAAGTTTAACACTTGCTCTTTAGTTTTCAGATGGTATTAG
>CAYYNF010000174.1:0-5235 GCA_964472695.1 uncultured Flavobacteriaceae bacterium | reverse complement strand
ATACTGGATAGTATATGTATATTATACAAAAACACAGAAAAAACCCCACCTGAGATCATCTATGGATCATCTAGTAAATTGGCACACCAGATTGACCACCAAGCACCTTTTTCATTATTTTTATCAGCTGATCGTTTTTATCCTTCAAAATTAAAAGAGAAACACCCTACATTTTCACCTACGGCAGTCTATAGTTATGGACGCATTGCTATAGCTTCAAAAACAATTCCAAGTGAATCCCTTATGAAAACATTACTTGCAGGAAACTTTAGTAGAATTAGCATTCCCAACCCTAAAACTGCTCCATATGGACATATTTGTGTTGAGTTTTTAAAACATTTGAAGATTTATGAATCCATAAAAAGTAAACTTGTATACGGAGAAAACGTATTACAAACACAACAATTTATAGTAGGTAATAGTGTTAATTTGGGAATTACAGCATTGTCGGTATCAAAATCTCATTCCGACACTAACTATATTACTATTCCTGAAAGTATGCATTCTCGTTTGGCACAACACCTTATTGTTACCACCCCTAAAGACTTAAGAGTTCTAGATTTTGTACAATTTTTAAAAACTTCTAGGATCCAACAACTTTTTAAAGATAATGGCTATGGAATCATTGAATAACTTCGAGACACTCCCCTTACTATTATCACTAAAACTAGCGGGGATCACTACACTAGGACTGCTGGCCATTGGCATTCCATTAAGCTATATACTGGCCTTTGGTCGTACTCCCTTTAAAAGTACAATTATTAGTATAATTACCCTGCCTATTATATTACCACCAACAGTTATTGGTTTCTATTTTTTGGTCGCATTCTCCCCTGAAAGTTTTCTTGGAAATTTAATTTACAAGTACTTTAACACCCATCTTGTATTTAACTTTTCGGGACTTGTAGTGAGCTCTATTATTTACAGCTTACCTTTTATGGTACAACCCATATACACTGCCTTCAATACAGTTCCTAAAAGTTACCTTAATAGCCTGAAACTTCTTGGCAAATCAAAATGGAATGCTTTATACCACGTAATACTCCCCACTTGTAAACATGCTATACTAACAGGTTGTATACTTTGTTTTGCTCATACCATGGGGGAATTTGGTATTGTTCTTATGGTAGGTGGGAATATACCAAAAGAAACACGAGTTGCCTCTAGTGTATTGTACGAATATGTAGAGACACTAAACTACGACAAAGCGAACACTTATGCTTTTATACTACTATCAATAAGCTTTTTACTACTCTTATTAACAAGCAAATTCTCTCAAAAAAACATCGAACTATAATATGCTACATATCGACATAAAACACAAAAATAAAAGTCTTTGTATTAGCATTAATGAGCAAATTTCTGTGGGTAACTGTGTAGGGATTTTCGGAAAATCGGGCTGTGGAAAATCGAGTCTTCTGCATCTTATTTCAGGATTAATAGAACCTCAGCAAGCTGAAATCAGTTTCGAAGGTAAAATTTGGCACAATGCATCGACAAACCTTCCTTCACACAGGCGCCCTTTAGCCTATATACAACAGCATGAATTATTGTTTGCACATATGAGTGTGAAACAAAACCTAAAATACGCTTTACGCTCAATTGAAGACAACATACTTCTCGAAGAACTTATAGAAATTATAGAAATAGAAACACTATTACCTAAAATGCCCAAAGTATTGTCAGGAGGAGAACGACAAAAGGTATTACTCGTACGCAGTTTACTACAAAAACCTAAGGTATGGCTACTAGACGAGCCGTTATCTGCTATAGACTTTGAAATGCGTAAATACCTACAAAGGTATATTTTGAAAACACAACAGCAGTATAAACTCACTAGTATCATAGTAAGTCATGACCCTTATGAACTTCAAAAACTATGTAATGAAATATGGATTATGGATAAAGGTAATGTTATTCAAAAAGGTGATTTTGAAGAAACACTTGAACACCTAATACACTAAAAATAAAACTTATATAAGTTATAAAAAAATGAGATAAAAATCAGGTGACTTTTATCTCATTTTTCATAAATCCCCCTGTAAAATTACTAGGTGATCAAAATTATTATTACTATGCCTATTACTAACCTATGGATAGCGTTTTAGTAGAAGACTGAGACCTAGTAGTACTTGACTGTTGTCCTAAGCCAGCTCTAGCCCCAGAACTAAGCTCCCCTATTGGTTTAGAAAAACGCTCACCATCCATGGCTTCGGTAGCAACTTTTGCTTGTGCAATTTTTGCAGTAGCTCTATTAATGGCGGCAACAGCATTAGAAACTGAGCTAGAAATTCTTTCATATCCCGATCTCGTTTTAGGAAAAGACCGTCCAATACCGAACCTACCGCTATACATCTTTTCTTCTGCCATAGCTTGTTCAAACTTTTCTAACCTATCAATTAATTCTTTGTTTCGTACTACAAAACTCCTGACTTGTCTTGCCGTCTCAGGTGTTACCTTGTGTTCATTACTTTCTACGTATTCTGCTTCGGCGATCTTTCTTTTAAAAAAGATGAGATGAGGTATTACTCCTCTAAAAGTGTCTTCTGTTATAGAATCTCCATTATCAAAACTGTTAAAAAATTTATTTAATTCTTCAACTATTTTTTCCTCTTTTTCCTTTTTTAATTTAGCCTCTCTCTCCTTTTGAGCAGCATCCCCCTTTATTCGACGATCAATAAGAGCAGCTACCTCTTGATCATGTTCTTTCCATTCGGCATCAGTTCTGGGAGTATATCCTCCATCTGATCCTACCTTACTAGTAAAACCTGCTTTGTTTTGAGCATATCTATCGACTCTGTGTCGGTACTGTATATGGCTTTCACCAGATTTTTTTGGGTTTACTCTTCTGTAATCCCTAGCAGCTTCTTGTACCCTGTTTGGCATAATCTTTATTTTTCTGCAAAAGTAATAATAAAATACCAACTTACTACAAAAGAACACCTTATACCACCTTAGGTATCGAAATACTTACAAGTGACGCACCAAATACACTAATTCACTTTTAAATCACGACTGATAATTGCTAAAGAAATACGAATATCCGTATAACTTATTTTTCCTTCAAAGTACTCATAATAGGATTTTAACTTACTATTATCCTCAACTACAGTATAGAATTTTCGTATTTTTTCAACATCTTTATCCGACACTAAGATATGTAATGGCAATTTCTCTCCTTTTTCATACGCTGTACAAAGATGTGATATAATAGTTGTTTCGGTAATGGCACGTTCCTGTACAATTTCCTGAATACTATACCCATTTTTAAAAAGGTCAGCAGATATTTTATAAGTAGGTGTTTTTTTTACAGGCTTTTTAGATTTCTGAAAAGCAATAATTTCTTTAATAAAATCATGTCCGTAATCCAACATCTTTTTACGCCCTACTCCGCTTACTTCTAAGAACTCATCATCGGTAACAGGTCGTACACGTGCCAACTCTTTCAGTACTGCATCGTTAAAAATACGATATGCCGGAACCCCCTCTTCTTTTGACAAACGTAATCGTAACTGCCTTAATACTTCAAATAAATCATTCACTTTTGGTTTTGCTTGTAAACTTACCTTTTGCTTTTCCTTCTCTACCTTTGCAATATCAATATTTGCTAAATTAACCTGCTGTTTTTCGAATAACACTCCCCTTGCAAGCTCTGTGAGTTTAAGATGACTTTTCTGATGAAAAGCAATTTCTATAAAACCTTGATTCATCAACTGAATAATGTATTGCTGCCAATCTTTCCATGACGCTTCTTTCCCTATAGCATAGGTACTCAAATTCTGATACGATTTTTGGTATATATAGGCATTCTGTGCTCCCCTTAATATATCTATTATAGTTGCTAAATTTTCAGCCCCTTTTACACGATAAATAGTAGATAACACTTTCTGAGCCAGAATAGTTCCATCAAAAATAGTAGGTGGATTTTTACAGACATCACAATTACCACAATCTTCCTTAAGATGTTCTCCGAAATAACTCAACAATACTTTTCTACGACAACTAAGTGCCTCAGCATATTGCTGCATACGATCTAGTTTTGCAAGTTGCACCCCTTCATTCCCTGAGTCGATAGCAAACTTCTTAAGTTGCAAAATATCAGCATAACTATAAAACAATAAGGTATGCGATTCCACTCCATCACGACCTGCTCTACCAATTTCTTGATAATACCCCTCTATGTTTTTAGGTAAATTGTAATGAATAACCCAACGCACATTGGACTTGTCAATTCCCATTCCAAAAGCAACAGTCGCACATACAATTTGTATGCGGTCATTTACAAAATTATCCTGCACTCGTTCACGTTCATCATAACTAAGTCCTGCATGATAAGCCTCTGTTTTATAACCTTCATTAACTAACTTATTCGCTAATGTTTCGGTAGCCTTACGACTAAGACAGTATACTATCCCGCAATCATTGGGGTGTTTATCAATGAAAGCTATAATCTGTTTGACACGCTCGTTACCTGGACGTACCTCTAGACTAAGATTCTTTCGGTCAAAAGAACTAAGGTGCAACTTAGGATTTTGTAAATTAAGTTGCTTGGCTATATCATCACGTGTAGCTTTATCAGCAGTAGCTGTAAGAGCTACAATGGGGGTTTTGGGAAACTTCGTTTTTAAAAATGATAACTGTGTATAAGCTGGTCGAAAATCATGTCCCCATGCCGAAATACAATGTGCCTCATCAATAGCAATCATACTAATTTCACAGCCCGACAATAGTCCATCGAGCTGTGGCAAACTTTCAGGAGCCACATAAAGTAACTTAATACGTTTGTTCATTATTTCAGAAAAGATCAGCTGTTGCTCTTCAGCATGCTGACTAGAATTGAAATATGCAGCACGAATACCATTGGCTAACAATGCATCAACCTGATCCTTCATTAACGCAATTAATGGAGACACTACTAAAGTAAGTCCTTGTAGTATGGTAGCAGGTAACTGGTAACAGATAGATTTCCCTCCTCCTGTAGGCATAATTACAAGGTTATCTTGCCCCTCTAAAATAGCATTGATAATTTCCTCTTGCTGAGGTCGAAAACTAGAGTACCCAAAGTACTCTTTCAGGTTACTATACAACTGAGCTGACTGGTTCATAGAATTCGATTTAGACACTTTTTCAAAAGTACTAAGAAAAACTCCTAATGGAAAAGAAACAACTTATTTATGCCAATTGAATTATACGTGGTAACTAAATTTCCATTAATACAAATACAGTCTATAAAAA